>CAIXHD010000310.1 GCA_903919065.1 uncultured Bacteroidota bacterium | reverse complement strand
TTCGATAAAGTAACAATAACATGGTCTGATACCGGATTGGGATAAACCCGGATATCCTGATCAATCGGGCCACCATCCGGACCGACGATAAATCCATCTTTCGTGCACTTTTTAGAGGTAGAACTGGCCAGTGATGCAACAGATGATTTATGACCGGAATCATTAGTCGTTAAAGTCCAGGTCAATTTCTTCCCGTCGAACTTCACAAAGAATACACCGGTACCGGGATTGAAAAGCTGCGGTGGCAATGTACCATCGAAACTACCTGCGGAGGTCAGGAAATTATCAGGTCCATCTTTAACATAAACCATAGTGATGTTATCGTTGATATAGCTGAACCTTGCCTCATAAGCCCATGGTGAGCCGGTGAGTGGTGTCACGCAATCCAGTGATGTCCTGATTTTTCTGGCACCGGCACCGGATGGGTTTACATAAAGGGTTCCATTCACGAAAAGCATGCTGTAATTTAACGGGGCAGCAATAAACGGGATTATGCTATAAACTCCCGCCTGAGTTAATGGCTTGTCGAGACTTGAAACCGGCAGTGAAGAGCCAAAAACAGAGAGCTGCGATTCTCCGGAAATGAATCCGCTCCAGGAATAGGTATACCCGGGAGTTTCACCAAAATTGATAACCTGATCATTTGCTGTTAAGGTCAGTGTAACCTTGGTAATGTTAGCCGTTGAAGTGGCAACACCGGTCAGTGCATAATTTGCCACCGCAGTCCCGGAGAGAACCATTCCTGATGATGACACCGTTTTACCGGTTCCGGCAGCTGCATCAGCAAACTGAGCCACGCCTCCGGTTAGAGCAACATTTCCGATATCTGCAGACAGCACTCCGATAAGTGTTCTCGACGTAATAGTGGCTGTAGAATTTCCGTCATAAACCTTATTGGCAGCAGTAAAAACTCCGGAGACAGACAGTCGTGTTACGGTCAGGGGCTGAACAACGGAAAGCGCCGGTTTAAAATTAGCATCTCCCGGTTGATACGCGGTTATATTGGCAGTTCCTGAACCGGCTACCTTCAGAGAATGTCCGTTGATCTTTGCAACAGAAAGATTTGAAGAAGTGAACCAAACATCAAGTCCTGAAGTAGCAGTAGCAGTCAGATTGAAATCCGGATCACCATAGGTTTTTGAAGGAATTGCAGCAAACTCCACCGTCTGATCTGCCTTTAAAATAGTCAGGTGGCCTAATCCATAGGAAACCTCGAAATTTTCAGAAAAATAACCTCCCGGAATAATCCAGTGATGACCAGCAGTATTGCCGGTAACCATATTTATCGGCCCGAACTCTGCTTGTCCACCCCCATTAGCCAGACCTGCCTGATCAAACAGGATAACCGAACGGGAATTACTCGATTCAGTAATGCCGTTGACTAAAGGTATCCCGTTCACCAGAGCAATGCCATTCACCAGCGGAATACCATTAACCAGCGGTATACCGTTGACGAGGGCAATGCCGTTTACCAGCGCTATTCCATTGACGAGAGCAATGCCGTTTACCAGCGGGATGCCATTAACCAGCGCGATGCCGTTTTGTGCTGAAATATCACCTGAGTTCATTCTGTTGGCCGCATCTACCAGTGATGCTGCTTCAATGTTGGCCCCGGTACTGTTTACTAAGGCAATGCCGTTGACCAAAGGAATTCCATTGGTTGCCAGCAGATTCATATTTGTCAGGTCAACAAAATCCAGGCCCCCTGAATTAACTAAAGCAATCCCATTACTTACCGGATTTCCATTAACCAGCGGAATACCATCCACCATGGGAATTCCATTGACTACCGGAGCTGCCGGGGCATTCACCAATGGAATACCATTCTCTACCGTATAGGGAAGATTATTGACCAGTGCAATACCATTTACGATTGAAGCGCTGTTTACCAGAGGGATACCATTTACCAATGGAATACCATTGACAAGCGCAATGCCATTTTCAATCTTTACTCCATCGATATAAGTCCCGGTGGAATTCACTTCAACCTGCATACCGTTAACCAGGGCTATACCATTCACCAGTGGAATGCCATTGACCAATGGAATACCATAGGCCATGGGCACATCTTCTACCTGAGTCATAAGCCCATTTTGAACAGTAATCTGCACCCCGTTTACCAGTACAATTCCATTGGTTATGTCGGCACCATTAACCAGCGGAATACCATTCACCAGCGGAATACCATTAACAAGCGGAATTCCATTCTCAATTTTATTACCGTTAACATACACTCCGGAAGTATCTACCCTCACTTCAATTCCGTTTACCAGTGCAATTCCATTCACCAGTGGAATACCGTTAACCAATGGAATGCCGTTGACAAGCGGAATACCGTTAACCAAAGGAATCCCGTTAACGAGAGCGATGCCATTGGAAACAGAAGCAGCATAACTTGATTGCAGAAGAGCATTTATGTCAGTTCCCAAATTAGCTCCAGGAAAATCATAGCTGTATGTAATCGATTTGCCTTCAACACTTTCCCCGTAGGTCAATGTAACATCGTTCGGCGTAATGACCAAAGGCATCTTGGTGATTATAAACAAACCCTTGCCTTCAACCGGACTAAACACGAATGCTGCAGAATTTCCGATAGAATCCGCAACCAGGTTATAATTATATAGCTCGGTGTAGGAAATATCCGGCATGTTCGGAACATAGGCCTTAATTGTGTAGTTTCCGACATTACTCAAAGGGGTAGCATCAGTTGCAAACAACAAACCGCTTAATCCTAAATCACTCATAGTCAATCCCGATTCTGAAAGTGGCAGTCCGTTTACTAAAACAGAAACTGAAAATACCGGGAGATTCTCCCCGAATTTCATGGTTTCATTGTTGGGATAAACAGAAATATTTTTCTTGGGAATATCATAGAACGACATAGAGTTGGAGATCCCTCCGTCCAAACCACTGACCGTTTTCGGCAGCGTTGAAACCTGGATCAGCGGATTTCCGGTAAACACAGGAATTGGTGCGGAGAGCTCTGATGTATTTATGTAAGTTGTCGGCACCGGGCTACCCCGGAAAAGAACTTTTGTATCAGTGGAAAAATAATCACCCTGAACCACCAGGTTAAATGGAACTGTACCGGGGGAAACTCCGGCTGGAACAGTGAGGCTCACCAGACCCGGGCTTGGGGCTGCAAAACCGGCGAGAGCGGCATCAGCCTTGATAAAACCGAAACCGGTATTGTAATCAAACCCTGGTGCATCCATATTAATGGCTGTGGATTGCAATAGTTGCCGGATATTTCCGGGTGTAACCGTGGTTTCGAGCATGAATTTTTTTCGCGCTTCGATCAGGAGGGCAGCTAAGCCTGCAGCATGTGGTGCAGAAGCTGAGGTTCCAAAGAAATTTGGAAAAATATCACCATCGATATTCTGACCACCCATGTCAACAGTGGT
>CAIXHD010000309.1 GCA_903919065.1 uncultured Bacteroidota bacterium | reverse complement strand
GGCTCTTCTGGCCCTTGTCATTTTGGGATTTACCTCAAATTTCTTCATCAGAACGACTAAAGTGGTTAATATCATGCTGATCGCCCAGCGCAATTACATGATGGATTATCATAAGAGCCTTGAGTTCTACTATCAATCGTTATCTGAAACCAAATACAAGGATAAGCATCTGGAAGAAGCCGAAAATAATATTAATGCCGCTATTGAAAAGCTGGAGTTTTTCAAGAATCCAGAAGACCACTTTAAACACAGCAAATACTCATTTGATTATTTGGTTGACACAGTTATTAGAGTCTATGAATTGGCCGTAATTGACAGTGCACAATTTGTAAATCTTAAAGAAAACCAAATTACCACTTCGAAAGATGCTCGATTACTGGTAAAAAGAGTGGATTTATTTCTCAAACTGGGGATTAAGCAAATTGACAGTATGGCCTCAGCAGCTAAAGATGCTTTGGCCAAGGCAATTTATATAAGAGATATATTGACGAATAAAGAAAATAATGACCAATTAGATACTAAACAAAAGTCCGAAAATTTACCGATTGCCCTGGCGGAAATGTCTAAACTTGAATCGGCATATGTCAAAGCTGTTAAAAGAATCAGCGATTTTACAATTATATCTTTGTCATGGGCCATCGTGATCATAGTGCTCTTGCTGGGATTGCTGATCTTCATGCTATCGAAGTCAATTTCTTCAATGATCACCAAGCCAGTGGAAATGATCAGGGGAAATCTGGCCAAAATGGCGATTGGCGACCTGACAGGTAGCAGCACCTATGAATCCCGGGATGAGATTGGCCAGCTGACTGACTCTTACAATAAGATGAAACTCATTCTGGCTGAACAGGTGGAGCAGGCAAAACGGGTGGCAAAGGGAGACTTCGAACATGCCATGGTGCCAAGGTCAGAGAAAGACGAACTGACAATTGCACTAAATGAAATGACTGTCAGCCTGAATGAAGCCAAAATTAATAATGACCGCGATAACTGGATCAAATCCGGTCAGAATGAACTGGCCAGTGAAATTCAGGGGGATATCGATCTGGTCAGCGTTGGCAAAAAAATCACTTCAATCCTGTCGAGGCAGCTGAACGCTTTGACTTCGGCCTTATTTGCGATTGATGATAAAAATCAGATCAATTTCATAGGCGGATATGCAGTGAATTTTGAACAGGCAAAATCGAGAAAATTCAAGTCTGGAGAAGGATTGATCGGGCAGGTACTGGCAGATCGCAAACCACGAATTATTGAGGATGTTCCGGAAAACTATCTGGATATCTTCAGTGGACTTGGTAAACAGAAACCCTCGAATCTGATGATCGTTCCCTGCATTTACAACAATATTGTGGAGGGTGTTATGGAATTCGGAAGCATAAAGCCTTTCGATGAGATTTCCATACAATATATATCTCTGATTTCATCTTCTGTGGCAATAGCCATTCAATCTTCAAAGAACAGGACTGCATTGCAGGACCTGCTTGCCAGACAAACCAAGTTGATGGAAGAGTTGCAGATTCAGCAGGAAGAGTTGCGCCAATCCAACGAGGAATTGCAGGTTCAGCAGGAAGAACTGCGGCAATCCAACGAGGAGCTGGAAGCTCAAACCAGAGAACTCGAGGAATCCAGGGCAAACCTTCAGGCACAGCAAGAAGAGCTCAGGGTAACGAACGAAGAGTTATCGGAGCGTACCAAGGCGATAGAGGAACAGAGGGAATCCCTCCGCCGGAAAAACGATGCACTGGAGAAAGCACGTCAGGATATCGAAGAGAAAGCCAGAGAATTAGAACAGGCAAGCACCTATAAGTCCGAATTCCTTGCGAACATGTCGCACGAATTAAGAACTCCGCTAAACAGCATTCTCGTTCTTTCGCAAATTCTTTCCCAGAATAAACCTGAAAACCTGAATGAGAAACAGATAAAATCGGCTGAAACAATTAAATCATCAGGCGAGAACCTGTTGGTGCTCATCAATGAAATTCTTGACCTGGCGAAAATTGAATCCGGAAAGGTGGATCTGCATCCGGAGCCGATTGAAATCAGTGCACTGGTTGCTGACCTTAAAGAAACCTTTATTCCTTTAGCAGAGGAAAAGGGACTGAAACTTGAATGGTTTGTCAATGATGACTTGCCACTGGAAATTCAGAACGACTCATTGAGGCTCGGACAGATTCTCCGGAACCTGATCTCCAACGGCCTTAAATTCACAGAAAAAGGATCCATACAGATAACCTTCAAACGATTGCCGGATAGTGTAGATCTTGATCACAAATTTCGGAATCCAAAGGACCTTGTTGGGATTTATGTTACAGATTCCGGCATCGGCATACATAAAGATAAGCAAAAAGAAATTTTCGATGCCTTCAGGCAGGCGGATGGAACAACCTCAAGGAAATTCGGTGGTACAGGTTTGGGATTAGCCATTTCCAGAAATTTTGCCAGGATGATGGGCGGTGATATTCTTCTGGATAGCAAGCCCGGCGAAGGAAGTACGTTCCTTTTGGTTATCCCGGAGAACGTATCTATAGAACAAAAAACGCTGCATGCTTCAATAGTGGAAACGCCGGTTATTGAACCCAGGATAATAAAGCCTGATATAAAAGTGATTCCGGAACCCGCAATAACCCAGGAAACTGTAACACCAATAGAGGATTCATCCATTGATGATGACCGGAAGGACATTAAGAAAGGTGACACTTTCCTATTGATTATTGAAGACGATGTTCCGTTTGCACGGATTATTTACGACCTGGCCCACGAGAAGAACTTTAAATGCATGATCGCTCCAAACGGGGAAACCGGGCTCCATTATGCTGATTATTATAATCCCAGTGCAATTATCCTCGATATCGGTCTACCCGGAATTGATGGCTGGGAGGTAATGAAACGACTTCAGGAGAATCCCCACACCCGGCATATTCCCGTCCATTTTATGTCGGGTTCGGATAAAAGCCTCGAAGCTTTAAAAAGAGGTGCAATCGGATTCCTTAAGAAACCTGTCACTGTAGATGAAATCAACGATGCATTCGACAAAATTGAAGGATTAATTTCCAAACCGTTAAAGAAGCTGTTGGTGGTTGAGGACGATGAGGCCATGAGGCATAGTATCAATGAGTTAATAGGAGAAGAAAACATCCAGATTATATCAGCCAGTAATGGTCAGGAAGCATTGGAACTTCTGAAACATGACAGCTTTGATGCTATGATCCTTGATCTGGGTCTGGAAGATATGACCGGGTACGATTTACTGCAGAAAATTGGTAAACGGAATAATGCGCACAGGATGCCTGTCATTATCTATACAGGGAAAGAACTTACCCGTGATGAGGAAGAAAAACTTCAGTCCTATTCCGACAGAATTATCATCAAGGGTATAAAATCACCGGAGCGACTATTGGCAGAAACGACACTATTCCTGCATCAGGTGGAATCTAACCTGCCGGTTGAAAAACAGCGGATGCTGCGTAATTATCATCCCAAAGAAGATGTTATGAAGGATAAAACTATTCTGATTGTTGATGATGATATGCGTAATGTTTTTGCGTTGACCAGCCTGCTTGAAGACATGGGCCTGAAGATTTTGGTCGGGAAAAATGGCCGTGACGGGATTGACCGGTTGAAAAATAATTCAGTGGACCTGGTGCTGATGGATATCATGATGCCTGAGATGAATGGCTATGAGGCAATGGAGGAGATCCGGAAGGACCAGAAGTACCGCAAATTGCCAATTATTGCACTTACAGCCAAGGCGATGCCGGGCGACAGGGAGAAATGCCTGCAAGCCGG
>CAIXHD010000308.1 GCA_903919065.1 uncultured Bacteroidota bacterium | reverse complement strand
TGAAAATATCCTTCTGGAGATCCACCGACTGACCACTCAGGCCCAGCTTGCTGACGTTATTTTTCTGTGAGTAATAATTACTGATGTTCCAGGTAATCCTGGCACCACCAATGGCAAAGGGTGAAAATTGATTATTTAACATATTGAGCCCCGGTCTTCCATATCCTGCCTGCAAAAACATTCCAATTTTCGGCCGGTTGGCTGCATATATCGCATCCCTCTGAGTGTTGAGCAGGTTCTTCTGGTATTCGAAAAATTGCAGTTCAGGGCGGTGGTTAACAATTCCTGTCACAGGAATCACAGAGGATTCAGGCTTTACAAATTTTACCCCTTCATCAATCTGTTCTCCGGTCATTGCCGACAGCATCTGCTTATAAGATTTTTGAAGCGATAATAGTTCGGTACTGCGCTGCGCCGTCCGAAGCTGCTCCACCTTCAGGGCATCGAGGTCCGACTGGTTGGCCACCCCATTATTTATCCAGGCAGTCACCCGTTCGATATTGGTTTGCCAGCCTGCCCTGAGCAGGTCATTCTGCCTGAGCTGTTCCTGTATGACCAGGATGCCGAAAAACAGCTGATTGATCCGCTCATTAAGGGTATACAATGCAACTTCAAGGTTCTGCTTTTCAACCTCGGCCGACTGCTGAATGATCTTTTTCTGCGAGCGGATAGCACCTCCATCCCAGATCAGCTGGTTGACCTCAGTTATGGCCTGATACTGGTCCTTCGACATGGCAAAGGAGGGAATGCCCGGAATGTTAATCGGAATTTCCGTAGTTTCAGACTGATAAGTGGCTTTCGCTGTCAGCGTAACCTGCGGCAGATACCCCTTGCCGGCGTTCGACAA
The DNA here is from genome assembly GCA_903919065.1 of uncultured Bacteroidota bacterium. GTDB lineage: Bacteria > Bacteroidota > Bacteroidia > Bacteroidales > UBA12481 > UBA12481. The sequence goes on along the minus strand of CAIXHD010000308.1, from coordinate 5,949 downwards.
ATTGTAGGTTGCCGACTTTTCTATCAGCCCGTATTGTTTTATTAACGGATAATTGGCCCTGGCCTTTTCCCGGCAATGGTCCAGTGTCAGCTGGGGGTATGCCGCTGTGGCAGGCAGGAGGAATACCGTTGCCAGCGCAATGATTAGCTGTCTCATATAGTTGGTTTTATACTTTTTAGAATGATGATCACATTTTCCTGCTTTCTGTTCTCAACCAGTTTCAAAATCTCTCCATCGCTTAATTCGGCTAAGATTTTTAATATCGGACTGGCAATAAAAAGCATCACATTCAATGAAACCACTGATATTATCAGGTCATAAATGGTCATTTGCCGAATGTTTCCTTTCGCAATTTCCGCTTCCAACTCGGCCTTCAGGGGAAAGAAAACCAACTTCGGAAGGTCGAGCATATTTCCCTTCAACTTTTTAAGGCGCTCAGGGTTAGTTAGCAGTTCATTAAAAACCAGAAAAGGTAATCCTGGATTTGCCCTGAGCATATCAAAATGAGCCTCGATCATTTGTTTGAGCTTTTGTTCAAATGAAATTCCAGGCTGGTGAACCTGTAACAACCCGGTGGCGAACAACCTCACCTTTTTCTCAAATACGGAGTTGAAAAGATTGTCCTTGGTTCGGAAATAGTAATGTACCAGTGCCTGGTTGCACCCCGCCACACGTGCAATCTCTGTTGTGGACGTCAGCGCAAAGCCCTTCTCCAGAAACAGCTTCTCCGCCGCTTCAAGTATGGCCTGCTCTGTATTGGAATCAGGGTTGGCAATCATATTTAATAGCTTAGTTTAATAGATCTATTAAATGCAAATTAACGAAGCTTTTTTTAAAGTTCCAAATATTTTTTTCGTAACTTTTTCGTCAATTATACCACCATCATGAAAAACACATTTATACTCCTGGCAGCTTTCTGCCTTTTTTCTGTTTCCCTGCCTGGTCAGAATAAAGGGCAAAGGGTAGATTTATTACGCGAAGCAGCGAATAAGCATCTGATTGCCAAATCATTAATAGACAATGCTTTGCCTGTGAGTTCTTCGGGTGATTTGAAATCCATGTCTGAAATCAAACAGAAACTCGATTTCATTATTTATGAAGGACTTGATGACTCCACCGGAGCTTTTGTAACCTGGTATAAGAATGAGTATCGTTACGACACCTTTGGCAGGCCAACTGAGGCTATCTGGTGGCAATGTGATCAGGATCCATGCAAGCCCGACTATAAAGATGTAACCTCCTATGATTCCAATGGTAACAAATCACTATTAAGCAGTTCCTGGTGGGATTCCATAAGTAACAACTGGATTATGTCATGGAAAGAGGAGAGGTTCTATAATTCGGGCAATGATATTATCCGCTCCCTGGATTCCTATCTCAATGATTCCACCAATGTTTGGATGACTTCCTGGAAGACTGAATATAATTACGATGCGGAAAAGAACCTTATAATGAAAACTGATTTTGACTGGGATGCGAACAATAGCATCTGGACCAACAGTTACAGATCTGAGTATGAATATGACCATGGAAATCCGGTGAGGATTTTAAATTCTTCGTGGAACGATTCATTGGCAACCTGGGTGAATTCCTTTAAAACAGAGCTCACTTACAACGTTTCAGGAAAAGAAACCATGCAAGTGGGTTCTATATGGGATGAGGAAACCAGTCAGTGGGTCCCTGTTAGTAAGGAAGAAATTACTTACAACGCAAACGGAAAGGTATCAATGGATGTCACATCTGAGTGGGATTTTGAAAAGGGAATCTGGGCAGTTGCCTGGAAGGATGAATATACCTGGGATGGATCAGGTAATATGGTCGAGAGTGTGGGATCTTATGGAACAGATTCAACCGGGAATTGGATGGATCAGTATAAAACCTTTTATACCTACAATAATTCATTCACCTTTGCGGATCTTTTATTGCCGGATAATTTTTTCCCAACTGATTTTTTTAATCATATGCTACTCGGACTGACCGGGTTATTTTTGGACGATTCTACCAATCAATGGGTAGAGGAACAACATATGATTTTCCAGTATTCCGAGATGAATATTGGTGGAATTCCTGGAGTCGCCATCTCCGATATCAAAGTATTTCCAAATCCGGTCGCAGATATTATCAGAATTGAATCTGATATCCCCATGGTGTCTGCGATCTTTGAGCTCAACGATATTCAGGGCAGGAGAGTGCTGTCGGAAAATCTCAATGGTGCCCGTAAATACATATCATTGAAATCCCTTCCGAGTGGAGTCTATTTTTATCAGATCATTAATAAAGGGGAAACCCACCGAGGTAAAATTATTGTACGATAAGCTTTCTGACTTCTCCGCCTATCTTAACAAAGTAAATACCTGAAGAAAGTCCCTGCAGCGAAATCCTGATCGGGCTGCCGGGATTATCGACAGATGTTTTACTAACGATCATCCCCTTGGAATCGTAGATTTCAATTATGGAGTTGTATTCGAAGTTGCCCGAAACATTAACTTCACCGATGGCAGGGTTCGGATAAACTTGTAAGCCTGTAACCTCAGCGATATCCTCTGTGGAATTGATTTCACCCTTTGAGCGGCCAACCCAGGTATCAGCACCGTCAGTGAGCCAGTTGAGACTGAATCGTGTGAAATACATCTGATAGATTTCATATTCGCCCACTTCATAATACATGCCGATACTCCCATCCTTCAGAATGCTGAGCGAGGAGTAGGCTGACGGGCCGGAATAGATTGTTTTTCTGACCGGCCAGTTCTGACCTTCATCGTAGCTCAGCAACACGCTTAAATTTTTCCGGGTGGTGGAAAATGGAATTGAATGCAGCATCCGGTTCTTCTTGAATCCGCTGACAATTGAAGTATAACGGATCATATCTCCGTTACATGACGGATCAGTAATTGAAGTCTGTGCATACGGAACTCCCCAGGACCAGCCACGGTCCTTGGAAAGGTTAAATATTCTGGTTCCCGCACTTCTGATGCTCATCAAAATCCGGCGGTTTTCCAGTTCAACAAGTTTTGCTTCATTTCCATTGGTTGCTGCCCTGTTTGGAGATACCTTCCACGTTATGGCATTATCATCGGAATAAATAATAAAGTTTGATACTGCTCTTGTGATATCCTCTCTTACTGAGATCGCCGCTATCAGACGCCCGCTCCGCATCTGGATCGCTGAACCCGAACTCACAAAAGCTCCCTGCCAGTTTTGAGTCACAGGATTCGATGATCCGGGGCCATAAATCTGAGGAGTGATATTTTGGGGAGAACTCCAGGTGATACCATTGTCTTTGCTTTTCGACTGATAAAGCAAAATCGGTGAACTGGAAGAGGATGAAAAGAATCCTTTATCTGCTGCAAAAAGGCATACTATTTCGCCGGTTTTATGGTTTAGGACCAAAGCCGGATCGCCAAATCCTATAGCACTTTCTGCGCCGGCAATCGTAAGCGCATTACTCCAGGTTTCGCCGTTATCGGTGCTGCGCCTGATTACCAGATCTATATGGTTGGGTAGGTCGTGCAAAGTTTTCCAACGCTTGTCCGTTGCGGTGATTAATGATCCGTCCTTTGCGGTCAACAGGGCAGGTATCCTGTAATGTTCGGCACCATCGTCTCCAGCCGAGAAAAGCAACTTGCTGGTTAATAAAATAGTACGCGAGCCCTCGACAGATGGGATGGGAACCACCGAGCGGTTAAGGGTAGTATAGTTCTGAACCGAAACTCGCAATTTGTTGCCTTCCCTGGCATATGAACTGATATCTGCGGTTACCCAAAAATAATTATCGCCGGGTGCCGGTTTAAAATTTCCAGTCAGTGTAATTTTATTTTTGGTCGGAATGGCAGATGCAAAAAGGGATGCTGTGGCCAGGTTTAATCGCTCGGAGGAGCCATTACAATAGATTTTTAACGCAGAAATATCCGAAACTGCATCGGTCCCCGTAAGATCCAGCGTAACATTAGTGATATAATCTGACTGAGGTTCGCCAATCATCCGAAAGGCCATCAACCGCTCGTTTAATGAACCCATTCCAACAGGCAGAAGTGTTCTGTATACCTTGATGCCGTAACCGTTCAGCTGGCCGGTATGTCCTCTGCCGGAAATATCCGGAACAATGGCATTATTAATGTTCTCAAAATCGTAGGCAGCCACCAGGCCTGTGATGGCAGCCTTTGCGGCCAAACGGTCGGCCAATATATCTTCAGCAGACAATGCCCTTTTCCAAAAACGAAGCTCATCTATCTGCCCTGGCCAGAAATTGGACAGTTCGGGCTCCAGGGCATTAGTCCAGCTGCATCCCACTGTCAGCTCATTTGAATTTTGTACCGGTTGTCTGCCAATGGCCGAATTAGCCATGGTATTCATCAGATTCCCGTTTACATAAACTTTTGAGCTTTTGTCGGCTGCATTGTAAACCCAGGCAATATGAACCCAGGTTTTTTCCGGAATTGTCTGAAAGTATGCTGCCCCCAGACTGGTATTTTCGGAGTTGATAACACTGAGACCGATATTCGGCGTGTTTGTTGACCGATACGTTGAAAGCTCATATCTGCCGCCGGGTTCCAGCCTGTTCCCCTTAGATATCAAACTGTAAAAGTCAGTGAAATCATCCGGCCGCATGCGTAAAGACATCGTAAAACTCTCGCCTGCAGCAATATTGAAGTCGGGATGGTTCATTATGGCGAGATATTGATCGACCCCGTTAAATAGAAGGAACTTGCCCTCAGGAATGGTTTGCGCCACTCCCGTCAGCCCATGCAAAAACACAGCAATACCCCAAAATAGTAAGAGTACGGATTTCTTCACTTTATAAAATATTCAACCTCCGCCTCTAATGTATATATTTATCTATGTATGTTTTATTACATCAAATATTTTTGATGAAAATTTCGGTTTATCGGTATAAAACAGCCTCTACAAAGGTTCCTTTGCTATCAATCCCCTGAATAACTACTTGCCAGGTTGATTTTATTTCAGACTTCGGCAGGACAAGCGGTACCACTCCGGATCCGGAAATCTTCAATTCGGCGTTCCAGTAACGTGTGGGGTTGTAGAGCCGTTCCGGAAATTTTTCAGCTGCTTCAGTCGCTCCGGTGGCCTTTTTGGTGGTTATCACAATCAGACCGCTTGCATCTCCTGAATATTTTAGAATATCCGATATCTTATCGGACACCTTGATTGAGGCTATATCATAAGGACTTATGGTATTCAAAACTTCCACATTGCATCCTTTTTCGGCACCATCGATAATAATCAGGGCACCTTTGGGATATTGAAGTGAGTTTTTCCCTTTAGCGAAATAGATCTGGTTATCAGTAAGAGTATAGGGTTTGATCGACTTGATCACATTCAGAACCGGAAGGCCTATTTCCAGCTGCTGTCGTATTCTGTCTTCCTGAGTTGGTTTTCCCGGCAGAAATCCCAGCTCTTGCAACTGACTTTTATTTGCCTTGATATAGGAAGGGAAATCATTTTTTGCTGATACGAAATATTCATTGAAGAAGCGGTCGCGGTGAAAAGTGGCGGCCAGTTTATCGAATGGCTTGGGCTGATGATATTTTATCAGTCTGCTTCGGAAATCCTGCGTGGTGGTTAGCTTGTTGTTGGTTGTATCAACCTTGGAAAGCATTAGATTATCGATCAGGTTTTCATTCAGATTCGTTAAATCGGAGAGGTATCCCGGAGGAATTGCCGATGCTGTGGGACCCAGCAGAAACCATGACCGGAGATCAGGTTCCCGGTTCCAGTCGGGACTCATTACCGCATCAACAACAGAAATACTAACACTGGCATCCATCGGGTTGCCAGTCTGATCGGAAACAGTAAAAATAAGGCTGTTGGGGTCCTTGCTTTTGCTCTTGCCCGTACCGTCACTGCTGAGTATCCGGGATACCGGCGGATTGATGAAAACAGATCTCTGGGAAAAAATTCTGCCGGCAGAATTTTGCAGGCTGATACAGA
>CAIXHD010000307.1 GCA_903919065.1 uncultured Bacteroidota bacterium | reverse complement strand
GAGACAAGAGACACGAGACACGAAACCCCAATCAAAGATTTATGTCCACAAAATTTAAGGTCATTCTACTTGTTGTCAGCGTTTTAGCTCTGGACCAGATCTTTAAGATCGTGGTGAAGACGCATATGTCGATCGGGGAAACGATTCCGGTGTTTGGCAATTGGTTCAAGCTGCATTTTGTGGAGAATAAGGGCATGGCTTTCGGCGTGACTTTCGGCGGTGTGTGGGGCAAGATCGCCCTGACGCTTTTCCGTTTGGTGGCGGTTGTCGCTCTGGGGTATTTTATCAATCAGATGATCAAAAAGGATATGCCGATCGGGTTTATCCTGGCGCTGGGAATGATAACTGCAGGAGCTGCAGGGAACATCATAGACAGTGCTTTTTACGGTTTGATATTTAATGAGTCGACCTACCATAATTCGATGATTCCGGGCAGCGGCATTGCGGAGATGTTCCCGAAGGACGGGGGGTATGCGCCGTTTTTGCAGGGATCGGTGGTTGACATGTTATATTTCCCGATTATAAATACAACGTGGCCCGACTGGGTTCCCATCTGGGGCGGGCAGCAGTTCACATTTTTCAGGCCGATATTCAATTTGGCGGATTCGGCGATCACCTGTGGGGTGTTTTGGATCTTGCTGTTTCACAGGACGTCACTGAAGACTATATAGTAAGGGACGAGATCCCGACGTTCGTCGGGATGACACTTCTTCGAGAGAAATTTAGTAAAGCACCCAATAGCTGTTTTCACCCCGTTGGACAACGGGGCCGTTTTTCAACGGGATGACACATCTATCGATTAAAAATTAGAGTGAAAAATTCCATTTAGGTGGGATTTGTGCATCTATTCTCTGTAAAAGAGAAAGTGAAAATCTATAAATTCTTTGTTTACATCATGGCCACGGATAATAACCGTGTCATCTATATTGGGGTCACAAGAGATCTCAAAGTCAGAGTTGAACAGCACCGCGATCCTGCGAACCATGGATTTACGGGCAGGTACAACATCCATAAGCTCGTATATCTGGAAACTTTTGGTTTTATCGAGGATGCCATCCATCGTGAAAAACAATTAAAAGAATGGCGACGAGCCTGGAAGGATGATTTGATCAATAAATCAAACCCGCAATGGCACGATCTGACTTCCTCCCTCTAATCACCAATGTTCTTAGGAGCGTCAATGAATCCCCCTCGACAGAAGTGTCATCCCGACGAACGTCGGGACCCCGTCCCTTACCACGACATTCAGCAGGAGAATTTCTTAGTGAGCCGAAGGCGAACCTATTAGGAGCGCAGCGACAATTAGCGACCGCAGGGAGCCTTTTAGTGAGGCGCCAGCCGAACCAATTAGCGAGCGCCAGCGAGCCTTTCAGTGAGGTTGTTGATTAATTAATTGTTACCGTAACCATTAAACGGCTGGCACTTTCGGTGCAGCTGATCGTTTGCGTGGCATAATAGGTGCCCGTTTCTAAAACGGTTGAGGATGGCAGTGCTGTTCCACCAGTGCCGACCAGGTACCACCTGATGATTGCGCCGGTGCCTCCAGTAGCGGTAAGATCAGTTACCGTGTGGCCGGCGGTGAGGGTTTGAGTTGCGCTCCCGGAGGGTGCACAGGGGGTTGAATCAATGGTTGCGGTAACGGCAAATCGTGCTGTGCCTTCCACTCCACTGATTGTCTGGCTGGCGTAGTAGGTACTTCCATTTTCCAGAACAACCGAAGCCTCGAGCACTGACCCGCCGCTTGCTGCATCATACCATTTAATGATGGCATCGCCCGAGGAGCCTGTTGCCTGCAGGTTGGAAATCTTAGGGACAGCTGCGACAAAAGAGGGCTGGGTTACCGTAATTTTCACCACATTGGAAACAGGGGCCCCGCTCCAGTTCATGCAGGCAACAGAGGCCATGCGCCTGTACCAGTTAGTGGTGGTCAGAGCTCCAGGTGCGAATGTCGCTGAGTTGGCATTAAGGATATCGCTGAAGCCTTCGGTACCGCTGGTGGTTGACTGCTGCCACTGATATACCAGCGTACCGGCATAACCGGAAGGCACTGTGGTACTGGTGATTTCTCCGGGAATGAATCCTCTGCAGATGGTCTGATCGGTTGCTATAGTACCTCCGTCCGGCGGATTGGCGCAGTCGATCACACTTATCTGGAGTACGTTGGAGATGGCAGCATTGGCCCAGTCGCTTTCGTAGGTTACCCTGGCCATACGCCGGTACCAGGTAGTTTCAGTTAATGAAGATGCATCGTATACTGCTGAGTTACTATCGGCAATATCGCTGAACCCCTCGGTGCCACTGGTGGTGGATTGCTGCCATTTATAGATGATTGCGCCTGCCTGACCGGTAGG
>CAIXHD010000306.1 GCA_903919065.1 uncultured Bacteroidota bacterium | reverse complement strand
GATGCTGAGGCGCTGGTGAAAAAATATCATCACGATTTTCTGGTTTTCGGTGATATTGAAGTCACGGTTTTCTCCCTGGCTCATCAGCTGGTTGGGATGGAAAAACTCCTGATCGATATGATGATGGAAACGGAATATGTGGTTCCGCTTTTTGAAGCTTGCGCTGAATTCCAGACCCGCGTTGGTTTAAGGCTGATTGAAAAAGGCGTTGATGCGATATGGTTTGGCGATGATTTTGGTACCCAGGTGAGTCTGCTTATTCCTCCGGATACGTTCCGTAATCAGCTGAAACCGATATATACCAGGATGATCGATCGTTTTAAAGAGGCTAAGCCTGATATTATCCCGATTTTACATTGCGATGGCGCTGTCAGTGAATTGCTGATTGATGTATACGAGATGGGATTTGAGGTATTCAATCCCGTGCAGCCGGGAGTTCCGGGACATCTACCCTCAGATATGAAAAACAATTTTGGGGAATTCTTTAGTTTCTGGGGAGCCATCGATCAGCAGGATCTTTTGCCAAAGGGGACCGATGAGGAGCTGGAGAATGATATTATCGAAAAGATCAGCATCCTTGGAAAAAATGGAGGTTATATGGTTGCTCCGGCGCATATCCTGCAAAACGATGTGAGTCCGGAAAGGGTGGAGAAGTTTATCGAATTATGTCTTAAACATGGCAGGTATTAATGGCGCACGCTTGAAAAAGCTGATAATCTCGCTGTCGGCTCTGTTCCTGATGGGTAGTTTATCTGGTCAGAACCCGATTGTTCCACCCGGAGTATATATTGCGGATCCATCAGCCCATGCATGGAAAGATGGTAAACTTTACGTTTATGGCTCCCGCGATGAGAGTCCGAAATATTTTTGTTCCTGGCGACATGATGTCCTTTCTACCGCAGATTTGAAAACCTGGACAATCACCCCGAATGCCTTTGCTTCAAAGGGACCCGGCGATGAAGTATCTTACAGTGATGCACCGCTCTATGCTCCTGATTGCCAGTTTTGGAACGGAACCTACTACCTGTTTTTTTGTATTGCTTCCGGCAAGAATACGGAGGGTGTGGCTACTTCAAAATCCCCGGTCGGACCTTTTACTGCCGGAAAGCCTATCGATCTGAAAGGAATAAACGAAATCGATCCGTGCGTTTTTATCGATGATGACGGTCAGGCCTATTATATATGGGGTCAATTTCAGGCTAAAGTCGCAAAAATGAAACCCGGTCTGACGGAGATTGATACTGCCACCATTCATGACAATGTGGTTACCGAAAAGGATCATTTCTTTCATGAAGGGGGCTACATGATCAAGCGTAATGGAATCTATTATTTTATATATGCCGATATGAGCCGCTCGGGCAGGCCCACCTGCATTGGCTATTCTACCGGCAAATCCCCGTTCGGGCCATTCACTTATGGCGGTGTGATTATCGATAATGACCGGTGCGATCCGGGTAACTGGAATAATCATGGTTCCGTTGTGGAGTTTATTGGACAATGGTTTGTGTTTTATCACAGGGCAACACATAACTCCTTTACCATGCGGAAAGCCTGTGTGGAACCCATTGAGTTCCGCACAGATGGGAGCATTAAAGAGGCCGAAATGACCACCCAGGGTGCCTCGGGACCATTAAATCCGGTGAATAAAATGGATGCTGAACGTGCCTGTCTGCTGCATGGGAATGTGAGGGTACAGGCATTAACTGCTGATAACGAGGAGCTCGCCGGAATAAGAAATGACGATAAAGCAGCTTATAAATACTTCGATTTTGGCGCTGGGGTGGATAGTCTGTTCGTTCAGGTGACTCCCGGATTGAACCCCGGCAAAATTGATATTGCCATAGATGCTCCATGGGGCGAATCCATTGGAATTATTGATGTTCCGGGTAATGGCGACGGTAAAATGCAGAAAACCTTGTCATGCAAAATTCGCGGAGCCTCCGGCAAGCATGCCTTATGGCTGCGGTTTTCAGGCAAAGGCGACGATATTTTCAGTGTAGATTGGTTCCAATTTTCACTGATGACGAAATAAACCGATTATTAATAACCTCTGGTTTCAACCGGAGGATTTGAAAGGGGATAACGAAATGAACCGATTATTATTAACCTCCGGTTTCAACCGGGGGATTGCCAAATCGATGCTGATCGCCATGCTGATCATGGTGTTTGCAGGATGTGGAGAACAAAAGTCGAAGCCGGATGCAGGGGCGCCTTTAAATCCTCCGAACTGGGGTCAGCGTAAGGTAGTCGCATACGAGGATCTGAAAACCGGTTTCAGTAACCCCGATATGATCTATGCCCCGTTTATCTTCTGGTTCTGGGATGAACCTCTTAATCCTGATAAAATGGCTGAAATGTCACGTGTAATGGGATCGCAGGGATTTAGTCCCGGTTACGCGCATGCACGGAATTCCATGGTGGGAACTCCGGATCTGCCTTCTGATCAGTGGCTTGGCGATAAATGGTTCGGCTCGTTTTCCGCAGCATTGACGGAAGCCGAAAAGCAGAAGAATTATCTGGGTTACTGCGATGAATACTGGTGGCCGAGTTTTCAGGCCAACGGCCGTGTGCTTAAGCAGCATCCGGAACTGAAAGCAGAATCGCTGAACTGGCAAACCATTGATGCTGCAGAAGGAACCGAAGTGAAAGTCCCGGCTTCTTATTTTGCCGTAGCTGCACAATTGGCAGAACCGATAGCTGCCCCACCGCCGCAGGCGAAATATGGTAAATGGATATGGAACCCTGATGCAAAGGAAATCAAGCATCGCTGCTGGTTCAGGAATACATTTGAGATACCGGCAGGACGAACGGTAAAGCAGGCAACATTGCGGATAACAGCAGATAATGAACTTGTTTTATTTGTAAATGGCAAAAAAACTGCTGAGAGCATAGATTGGGATAAGCCGGTAACAGCCGATGTGACCAGTGTGCTGAAAGCCGGAAAGAACCTGTTGGCTGTGGAATGCAATAATCGCGACGGGAAGTTTGGTTTGATTGCAGGCCTGATGATCACCCTGGACGATGGAACGGTTCTGGAAATCAAAACAGATAAATCCTGGATGACTTCCCCTGTATCAATAAAGGATTGGGAAATTGACGGTATGGAGAATTTCACGACCTGGGTGCCGGCAAAAGAATTCGGCAATCCCGGCGACAATCCATGGTCCGTGATCAATAATGCCGAACCTTATATTCCTGCAATTATCCTCAGTAAATCGCTGCAGATAATCGGCTCAGGCGATGGTTTCGCATGGAAAGTCCCAGCCGGCGGAATGTGGCGGATCTATACATTCAATAAATACTCGCAGAGCGGAGTGGATGGCGGAGCGGTCAACTCCATAGATAACCGGCTCGCCGGAGCTTTTATCAAAATTGCACTGGATCCTTATGTCACTCGGCTCGGTGACAAACTTGGAAAATCTATTCCAGGTGATTTTATCGATCATGAAGGGGATTACGGCAGAAAACTGGCCTGGTCAAACACGCTCGACAGCTGTTATAAAGATCGTTACGGCAGTGACATCCGTTTACTCCTGCCGCTTATGGTGAATACGGATGCCGAGGGAAAGTATGCCAAAGCCCGTTGGGAATGGTTTGATATGGTTTCGGATCTGTATGCTGCAAACTTTCAAGCTTTGACCGACTGGCACGAGCAACGCGGAATGTATACCACAGCCCATGTGTGGGAAGAGGGTATTCCGATGCAGGTAAGCACCGTGGGCGATCATATGAAAATTCTCCGTTCCGTTACCATGCCCGGACAGGACTGTCTGGGAGCCAAGGCTTTGCAGGTGCATGATTTTAAGGAGATTGAATCGGTGGCCGAATTTCAGAACAGCAGGGCAACCACGGAATTGATGGGCGCCGGAGTTTTTGGCAATGCCGGAAATGGCAGTGGTCAGGCAATGCCCTGGGGAACATTCAACCCTTCATTTCTCAAGCAGGCAGTTAATGCTGTTACTGCATGGGGAATGAGTCATATCATTCCGCATGGCGTTTTCACCACACGGAAGCTTACTGGAAATCCCTGGCCACCCGACTGGTATTCTGAAAATCCCATGTTCCCCTGGATGCATATCTGGACAGATTTTGTGCGTCGAACAAGTTACGTAAACTCAATGGGAAGCCTTGCTCCCGACGTTTTGCTGTATAATCCGATGGAGTCCGCATGGATCAATACGCATGCCGGCATGCTCGATAACGGAGTCTGGGATATCCTCGAAGGTAAAAATGACGGAAACCGCACCCAACTGATTAATACCTCCTATGGTGATGCCATAAATGACCTTACCGATGCCAGAATCGAGTTTCTGGTGGGCGACCGGTATTACCTGAATCAGATGAAGGTGAAGAAAGGAACGCTGGTGCTCCGCGATTTTGTTTTCACCACGATTGTGTTGCCGCCGCTGGATATTCTGACTCTCGACGCCGCGCGGAAAATTCTTGATTTCACCAAAGCGGGAGGTCATGTTTATTCTTTGGGAGAGCTGCCCTCCGCCTCGGCTGAAAATGGGATGAACGATCCGAAAATGAAGAAAATGATGGATCAGCTGAAATCGCAGGCAACTTTTACCGCTTGCAATGAAAACCTGAAATCAATGATTGAAAAGGGTTCTGTTGGATTGGTGAGCCGAGTGAGCTTTAATTCAGGATCATTTCCGATGCTCCAGCAGCACCGCCGGATCGATGGCAAGGATTTCTTCTGGCTGGTAAACAATAACGAAAAAGCCGAAGCATGCGAACTCACTGTTACCGGTGTTAAGGGAGCAGCATCCATCTGGAATTGCGAAACCGGATCGATCACTCCGGTTACTTCCTCTGATACCGAAAACGGAAGCAAAATCAACCTGGCTTTCAAACCTCTCGAGGCTTACTGGGTGGTTTTTGATCCGGAATTGCCGACAAATTCTGTGGCCGTACCTTCGGCTCCTACAAGCGTATTGACGCTTGCCGGCACCTGGAAAGTGACTTTTGATGCCGGGATTCAACCGGTCATGGAATTACCGTCGGCACCACCGGCATCATTCACAGCTGGCCTGGAGAAATCTCTTGAAGACTGGAAAGCCTGGGGCTTCGAAAAATTCAGCGGCCTGATGGATTACACAAAAATCATCAATATTGAAAAGGTTGAAAAGGAAATGTTTATCGATCTCGGGAAGGTTTGTCACGTTGCCGAAGTCTGGGTTAATGGACAATCAGTGGGTTCCAGAATGTGGGGGCCTTATGTATTTGATATCAGTAGCTCCATAAAACCGGGCCGGAATGAGATTAAAATTAGAATTGCCAACCTGATCAATAACAGTTATACGGATATTCAGGAATCGGGATTGATGGGGCCGGTACAGATAATGGCACGAAGTAAATAATATGCGAATGAAGAAATTATTGTTGGTCACGGCATTGATTCTGCTCTGTTTTGGGGCAGATGCTCAGGAGAATCCCGGGCCGGGCCCGATGCAGGCCGGATTTTACACGCCCGCCAGGAAAGGGCAGCTATGGGATACCTGGCTCTATTTTTATAAGGGCACCTATTACCAGTATTATCTGGCCGGAAAAGTAGGCAAATGGGACAGTTTTGAATTGATGACCTCAACAGATGGGGTTAACTGGCAGCAGGCAGGCCGCATGATTGAACCCCGCCCGGGTACCACCTGGATGGGGACCGGGCATATTATCGAAGCCCCCGGCTTTAAAGCTCATCCCGGATGGATCATGAATTATTCGGAGTGGTTCGGCGATAAGCAGGATATCATGTTTGCGACATCCGATGATCTGGTTCACTGGACAAAAGTTGACGATAATTTGCGGTTCGTGCAGGATGAGCGCTGGTATCAGCCTAAAGGGAGATGGGATTGCATCGATTGTGTTAAGCGCAGCGATGGCTCGTTTTATGGATATTATACTGCCGATCCGGTTGCCGGAAAATTCCCGCAACCCGTTTGCGGTTTTGGTTTCGCGGAAAGTAAGGATGGAATCCGCTGGACCGCACTGCCGCCGGTTCAGGGAGATATTGCCGGGGAACTCGGAGGTGTCCAAAAAATCGGAGAACGATATTTTATTACTGTAAGCGAAGGGCGAATTGCCTCATCCGACAAGCCGGAAGGCCCGTTTCTGGCACAGAAAAAGAATCCCAACATGTTCGGTCAGGGATGCGATATCTATTTCCCTCGTTTCTTTCATAATCCACCTGTAAATGAAACGATTAATGGCAACGGAGTGCTGGTAAACCATTTTTATACCGGCTCGGATATCATTTATTCAGCGCCCTTAAAGGCTGTTGAGATAGATCAGGAAGGTATTCTCCGGCTGAAATGGTGGAAGAAAAATGACCAGCTGAAAGATCTGAAATTCGCGCTGACAGAGGGACCGGTAAGAAATTCTGCAAGTCGGGTTCACCTGTTTAATGAATCCTTTAATACGTCACAAGTTGGCGTAGTTGAGGCTGATTTTATACTTACTCCGGATCAGGACGAAAAATCACCCTCCGGATTTTATTTTGACGCCGGCAAAGATTCCGGATATTTCATTTTATTTAACCGGAAGGAAACCCTTTTCGGTACCATGAAAAGCGATGGCTCCGACCGGAAAATTACCGTTACGATCAACCGCGATCTGGTTTTTCCTGAACACAGCGTGGCACGGCTGGTCTTTAAAGACGATATGATGGAGGCCTATCTTAACGAATACCTCGTTATGCTGAAACGGATGCCATGGTCGGGTAAACTGGGCATTATCAGTAATACAGCAGAAGTAAATCACATTCGTGCATGGAAACATAATTGATAAAATCATGAAAAAAATTACATTTCAATCGCTTAACGGATTTAACCTGGTCGCTGCCATTGGCTTGTCCTTTTGCTTATTAACAGGTTGCAGGGAAAACAGTGAAACTGTTCCATTCGGACTTGCAGGTCTGGCGACACTCGACAATTCTGAAACCCGTTCCATCTCTGCTGAAAATATGACCGGCGAGCGAGGCAAGGGCGGAATGGCCATACCGGATCCTAAAGAGCTCAAGCCTGCTGCATCAGCAAGGGCTGCTGATGTTCTCGGTCAGGGCTGGAAAGTGAAACCCTTTTTAAGAGTAAACGCCGGCGAAACCGTTACGCTCATGGATGTTGATGGCCCCGGTATCATACAGCATATCTGGATGGTTGAAGGATTGAGCCGTGCCAATATCATCAGGGTTTACTGGGATAACGAAACGACACCTTCCATTGAAGTTCCTGTACCCGATTTCTTTGCTGTCGGACACGAGAAATTTGCACGGGTTAATTCGGAGGTGGTTACCGTAAATCCGCAAAATGCGCTGAACTGTTTCTGGCCAATGCCTTTCCGGAAACATGTAAAAGTTACTTTCAGCAATGAAGCCGCTAACGATCTTGGATTGCTTGCTTTTCAGATCACTTATGCACTGAAGCCTGTTGCTAAGAATACCGGTTATTTTCATGCCCAATGGCGCCGCGCGCGCACCGGCGGAACAAATCCATACGTGATTCTCGACGGCGTTAAAGGAAATGGCAAGTACGTTGGTACTTTTCTCGCCTGGTCCCAGATGACCTCCAAAGGCTGGTTCGGCGAAGGTGAAATTAAATTCTTCATGGATGGCGACACTAAGTTCCCAACCATCTGTGGAACCGGGACCGAAGATTATTTCCTCGGGAGCTATGGATTTGCTGAAGCTTATACAACCGCTTATGCCGGAACCACCCTCCCAACATCAACCGAGGGCGAACTACCCAATCTGTGGAGCCTTTACCGGTGGCAGATACAGGACCCGGTCTGTTTTAAGAATGATTTGAAAGTCACCATACAGGCCCTGGGCTGGGGGGCCGATGGCAGATACCTCCTGCTTGATGACGATATTGCCTCCGTTGCCTACTGGTACCAAACTGAGCCGCACTCCCCATTTCCGGCACTGCTCCCGCTAGAGCTTCGCAAACCTTTAAAATAGCCATATACGCATGGAGAAAAAAACCAACAACAGGGTCTTCACCTGGTCGATCATAGTCGCCCTCGGAGGCTTTCTTTTCGGCTTCGATACAGCCGTTATTTCCGGAGTTGAAAAGCAGATACAGGAACTGTTTCAACTCTCCTCATTCTGGCACGGTTTTACCATCTCCTCAGCTTTGATGGGCACCGTAATCGGCGCACTTATCTCTGGAAGGCCTTCCGACCGGTATGGTCGCAAGCCTGTATTATTCATTATTGCAGGGCTTTATGTGATCACTGCAGTGGGCAGCGCCCTGGCCGGCAGCGTATCCTGGTTTATTATTTTCCGCTTTCTTGGTGGTATTGGCGTTGGAGCCTCTTCGGTAGTTGCCCCGACTTACATTGCTGAAATCTCTCCTGCAAAAATCAGGGGCCGAATGACCGCCCTCTTTCAGTTCAATGTGATTTTTGGTATCCTGATGGCCTTTATTTCCAATTATCTGCTCCGCGATGTGGGTCACGATCCATGGAGATGGATGCTTGGCGTAGCCGGATTCCCTGCATTTATCTTTTTCTCCCTGCTTTTCCTGATTCCTGAAAGCCCAAGGTTTCTTATCAAGATAGGTCAAACAGATAAGGCCAGAGCTATCTTGAAAAGAATCGAAATTTCAGCCATTGAGGAGGAGATCGCCGAAATCAAGCTGAGCCTGGTCAAATCAACCGAAAAGGCCGTCGGACTCTTCTCTATGAAATATTTTAAACCGATATCCGTGGCATTTCTGGTCGCCATGTTTAACCAGTTTTCCGGGATAAATGCCATCCTCTATTATGCCCCGCGCATTTTTGAAATGAGCGGACTGTCAAATGCAGATTCCATGTTCCAGTCGATTCTTGTGGGTATAACAAACGGAATTTTTACCATTCTCGGTATGATACTGATTGATCGGGTGGGAAGGCGTAAGTTGCTGATTGTAGGTTCTATAGGTATGTCGATATGCCTCGCGTTAATTGCACGGACTTTCTACGCCCAGAATTTTTCGGGTTATGGCCTCCTGATATTCCTGCTTGTATACATTATGTTCTTTGCTTTCTCCACAGGGGCCGTTATCTGGGTATTGATCGCAGAAATCTTTCCGAATCGCGTTCGGGGAAAAGGCCAGTCGCTGGGGAGTTTTACCCACTGGTTCTTTGCTGCACTCATCACTTTCCTTTTCCCTGTTGTTGAAAGGGCTTTTCAATTTGGTGTCGCCTATTCCTTTACTTTTTTCGCAATCATGATGGTGGTTCAGGTGATTGTGGTATGGCGATATTTCCCGGAAACAAAAGGTAGAACACTTGAAGATATCGGAGAAAATATATGAAAAAGAGGATCATTGCTGTGGCCATTATGTTGGCTGTCGTTGTTGCCGCAACCGGAAAATTGTTTAGCCAGGCAACTCCGGATAAAAAGGTTACCAAAGAGGAGCGTGTGAAATGGTTTTTCGATGCCCGTTTTGGTATGATGATCACCTGGGGAGCCTATTCGCAAGCAGGTGGATACTGGAAAGGCGTTTATGAAGGCGGATATTCAGAATGGCTTAAGTTTCGCCAGATTCCGAATATTGAATACGATTCCCTGATACGGGAATTCAATCCGGTGGATTTTAACGCAACAGAATGGGTGAAAATAGCCAAAGATGCCGGTATGAAATATATGGTCATGATGGCCAAGCATCACGACGGATTCGCCTTGTATGACTCAAAGGTCAGCAAGTATGATATTGTAGATATGACCCGGTTTAAGCGCGACCCGGTGGCAGAACTGGCTGCAGCCTGCCAGAAAGCAGGACTGAAATTCGGGGTTTATTATTCGGTCGACCGCGACTGGCATCATCCGGACGCTGCCTGCGATGGCAGATACAATCAATGCAATTTCTGGGATTATCCTCAGAATAAGGCCGCCGATGCTATGGACAGATGGCACAATAATTACTTTCCGAATTATGCGTACAAACAGGTAGAAGAGCTGGTTACCCGTTACCCGATCGATATTTTATGGTTCGACGGGATTGGGCTGAAAACCCGGAAAGAGGTGGCTAAACTGGATTCGCTCATTCATACAGTCAGGCCATTATGCCTGATCAACAGCCGCATCAGTAACTTTGTGGGTTCTACCGACGCAGACTATGGATCAAAAGGCGATAATGAAACCCCCGGAGGCTATCAGGCCGGTGGCTGGGAAAACCCGGGAACTTTGGGTTTCTCCTATGGGTATTCAGTGCACGACAGTTTAATGAGCCCAAAGCAGGCCGTTCATAATCTGATTGAGATAGTGAGTAAAGGCGGCAATTACCTGCTGAATGTTGGGCCAAACGGTAAGGGAGTGATTATCCCTGAAGCCACATCAATTTTAAGTCAGATGGGCTCGTGGCTCAATAAATATGGCAGTAGTATTTATGGAGCCGATGGCCTGCCGGTTAATCCGCCAGAGAATATCAGGCTCACTGTTAAGCCGCATCAGCTGTTTGTTCATGTGTTAAACTGGACAGATCAGTCAGTTATATTAAAAGATGTGATTCAGGTTGCCGGGAAAAATCTCAATGCGATCACCAATGTATATATGCTGGCTGATCCGGCTAAACGACCATTGAAACATCAGGTTGCCAATGGTGTTCTGACCATCGATCTCGCTTCCTGTCCATTCAGCGCCTCCGTACGAAATAAGTATGCCGAAGTTATTGTGGTGACCGATGCGACCGATAATGCACTAAACCCGATGCCTTACAGCGGATGGAAATACTCCGGATCCTTCAATATCCTCACTACTCCTGAAGGTGCGGATCTTCACGTATCGGCGTTAGTGAAGGATTTCCCTTTATTGCTCAGACTTGATAAGGGAACTTTTAATTTCGAACAGGCAGGCAAGGGCGGTGAAGATGTACGCTTTACCACTGTTTCCGGCAAGGCGCTGGCCTACCAGATTGAAAGCTGGGATGCAAAGAAGAGCACGGCAAATATCTGGATAAGAATACCTGAAATTAAAGGCAATACCCGCCAGGAAATAAAAATGTACTGGGGTAAGTCTGGTGCGAAAAGTGAGTCAGATGGAAAGGCTGTCTTCAGTGAATCAAATGGTTATCTTGCCGTTCTGCACATGAATGATGGTCTGAAAGATGAGGCTGGTTCACTTATTCCGGTAAATGCCGGGACTACTGGTACCGACGGAATGATAGGAACGGCACGGCATCTGAATGAAGGACAGGGGATTAATTGCGGGGAGAAAATCACAAACTTTCCAACAGGTGCAACAGAAAGTACTACCGAGACCTGGATTCGACCCAATCAGCCAAACGGGCTGGTGATGGGGTGGGGCAATGAGGGAAAAACCGAAAAGGTTACGATGACCTTTGCCAGTCCGCCGCAAATGCGGATCGACTGTTACTGGTCAGGCGCAAATGTAAACGGTAGCCCCGGTTTGCCACTGAATCAGTGGATACAGGTGGTTCATACATACATGGAAGGCGATTCAAGAGTATATGTCAATGGAAAGCTTGATGCAGCTTCCGCGGTGGTGAAGAGTCCTCTGGCCATAAAGAGTCCGGCCAGAATGTATATTGGCGGCTGGTATAATGATTACTGGTTTTCCGGTGATATTGATGAAACGAGAATTTCAAAAGTGGCACGATCGGCCGACTGGATTCGTCTTCAGTTTGAAAATCAAAAACAGGTGCAGACTCTCGTCGGGCCGCTGGTTCAGCCGGGTAATGTCTTTTCGGTATCAGTTCCTAAAATCGAAGTTGCGGAGGGAAAATCCATTACCGTTAACGCTCAGGCCGGTGGCGCAATCAAGCTTTACTGGATAATCAAACGCGATGGCGCTGAAACGGTTGTGGCGGCTGACCGGCTTTCCTATACGCTGGATGCCGGTCGCGTAGTGGCAGATCAGGCTTTTTCATTGTTGCTTAAGGCTGTTTATCCAGATACTGTCAGGACAATTATTATCCCTGTTACCATCAGCGAACGGATTCCGGAACCGGTATTTACCTTAAGGGCGCCTTCAGCATGGAACGGTCGGGATACGATAGAAGTATTACCTCAGTTGAGCAATCTTGCCGTCATGAAATCCGCAGGCGCGGGAACTTTGAACTATAAATGGAAGGTTTCCGGCGGTGCTGTCATCAAAAAGCAAGCTTCAGGAAAACTGATACTGCTCCGGTCGCAATGCAACGGAAGAATTATGGTGACACTGACCATGAACAACGGAGGAGCCGATTATTCTTCTTCGATACCGATCATGGTAAATGAACCCAAAAGCGATCCCTGGATTCAGCGGAAGCCAGGAAAAGAGGAGAAACCCGTAGAGAACCAGTTTTATCCCCGCGACGATAAAAATATTGGCACACTCTATTATAATGGAGTATTGGATCAGTCGGCCGACTCAGTCTTTCTGAATATTTATGCTGACGGTAAGCTTTATAACCATCAGAATATTAAGTTATTGAAAGATAAGCGATATGCTTTTTCTGTTAAGCTTAAGCCCGGACTGATAAAATATCGAGCTGATTTCGGAATAAAAACCGGAAAAACGGAAACGGTACTGAAATCAGCAGGCAATCTGATTTGTGGCGATGCCTTCATCATACAGGGACAATCCAACGCTGAAGCTACAGGGTCAAATAATGGACCTGAACCGGATGCACCGGTTCCGTTTAATGACTGGATCAGGAGCTATGGAAATTCGCATGACGGTAGCATCAGGGGAGGATGGGGTATTGCCATACGCAGCCGGATATGGGGGCAGCCAGGTTATGGCACGCAGCAGATCGGGAGCTGGGGAATGGTTTTTGCCAATAAGCTGGTTGAAAAATATGGAATCCCGATATGCATCATGAACGGTGCCGTTGGCGGCACCAGGGTTGATCAGCATCAGCGGAATGAGGTCAATCCGAATGATTCAACAACTATTTACGGGCGGTTGCTTACCAGAATACAGGCAGCCGGACTCACTCACGGTATTCGCGCTATTCTGTGGCACCAGGGCGAAAACAACAGCGGTGCAGCAGCGCCAACGGGCGACTGGGATTATAAAACGTACCAGCAATATTTTATTGATCTCGCAGCCTGCTGGAAACAGGACTTCCCGAATATTCAGCACTACTATATTTTTCAGGTATGGCCTTTGCCCTGCATGATGGGCCCCAAGGACGATCAGCTTCGCGAGGAGCAGCGTACACTCCCGGCACTGTTTTCAAATATGCGCATCATGTCGACCCTGGGCATTGTTTTTCCCACAAGCGGCAAGGGAATGTGCCATTTCGACCCGGAAGGTTACCGGCAGGTGGCTCAGCTGATGAGCCCTCTGGTGGAGCAGGATAATTACGGGCTGGTTCCGAAAATTGATATCACGGCACCAAACCTAAGGCGGGCCTGGTTTACAGGAAGCGCAAAGGATGAAATCGCCCTCGATTTTGGTCAGCCAATGGTCTGGAACGAAGAGGCTAAAATTAACATTTACCTCGATGAGGAAATAGCCTCCATCAGTTCAGGATCAGCTTCCGAAAATGTTATAACAATCAGACTTACAGGGCCTTCATTCGCCGGAAAAATCACCTACCTGATTGGAAAAGATTGGGCAGGATCGGCCAAAACGCTGCTTTATGGTGCCAATGGCATTGCAGCACTTACCTTTTGTTCAGTAGGGATTGCTGCTTCGGCCGACTCTGAACCTGCCGGTATCGGATTTGTTCCAACCATGGAGTCGCTCAGACAATATGAAATTCCGGAATGGTTTGAGGATGCCAAGTTGGGCATCTACATGCATTGGGGGCCTCAAAGCATTCCCGGCGTGGCAACTACCTGGTATGCCCGTTGGATGTATGAGCAGGGAAGCGAAGGATATAAATACCATCTGGCCACCTACGGACACCCGTCGCAATTTGGTTACAAAGACATCTGCAAGCTTTTTACCGCGGCAAAATTCGATCAGGATCAGGCCGACCGCCTGGTAAAACTCTATAAAAGTGCCGGTGCGCGTTATGTGGTTCCGGTGGCTGTTCATCACGACAACTTTGATATGTGGGACTCGAAATATCAGCCCCGTTTTAACTCCGTTACCACCTCAGGCAAAGATGTTGTCGAAATGTGGAAGAAAGCCACAGAAAAAGAGGGACTGCATCTTGGTGTGGCCTCTCATGTTGCACGAACCTACCGGTGGCTGCAGCCCTCACATCGATCGGATAAAACAGGCCCCCTGGCCGGTGTGCCTTACGATGGCCAGAATCCTGAATATTCTGATTTGTACGGCGCAAAATGGGATGATACCAGTTTTTGGTATGAACAACGAAGTGACGTCGGTCCGGCAGAATTTGAAAAGAATTTTGAAAACCGGATGATCGACCTGATGGATAAGTATCACCCCGATCTGTATTATACCGATGGAGGAATACCTTTCCAACAGGCAGGGTTGAATGTTCTATCGCATTTCTACAATGAGAACCAGAAATGGAATAACGGAAAACTGGAGGCTGTTGCAACCATCAAGCTCGACTGGACACCCAATATCGCGGTTAATAATTATGAATTTGGCTACCCGGATGGGGTACAGCATTATCAATGGCAATCTGATAAAACCATGGGTGCCGACTGGTACTGGATACGCAATGCAACAGATAAATATAAATCGGCCAAAGAAGTTGTTCATATGCTGATGGATATGGTTAGCAAAAACGGCAACCTTCTGCTGAATGTGCCATTGACACCGGACGGGGAACTTGAAAATGAAACCATATCACTTCTCACCGATCTCGGGAAATGCATGGACCAGATAGGGGAAGCTGTTTTTTTCACCCGGGCGTGGGTGGTGGCTGATGATGGCGGAGACCTCCGCTTTACCCGCAGTAAAGAAAACACCATATTGTATATAACCAGCCTGGTCTGGCCAGGAAATGAGCTCAGGATTAAAACGCTGGGTTCTTCAAGGATCGCGTTAGAATCATTGGTAAATTTATCGATGCTGGGCAGTCAGGAAAAGCTGACCTACCGGCAGGATGCTTCCGGACTGGTGGTAAAACTGCCGGCAACCGCTCCGTGGGAATCTCCTGCCTACTCATTCCGACTGACATTTTCGGGACAGATACCGGTGCTTAACCTTATATAGCGTCTATAATGACTATCAGAGCATTACTGACCTCCATTCTGATTCTTATTCTTCAGTTTAATGACCTGTCAGGGAAAATTATAGCAGTAACTGACCGGAATATTAGCGCCGGCCTCTCGCCTTATAACTGGGTGTGCAGGGATGGATACGTTAGTTCTTCGGTATGCGGAGCTTCAGTAATCGTAAAATTTAAAGGCACCAGCCAGGTGGCTCTTCAGGTTTCCACCGGGCATATGATTTTCGAGTCTCCGAACCGGTTCCCGATCATTGCCTGGACTTTAAATGGCGGCGCCGTTCAAACCCATCAGCTCAGAGCCGGGGAAGTTTCAGTAAAGCTTTCAGATGGAATAGCCGACCCGCTGATCGATTTGTATATCAAAGGATTATCGCCGTTCGAGGATCGATATTCAGGTAATTTGCCACCGAATGCCCTTAAAATAGCCGGGTTTATGGTAGATGAAGGGGGATCTGCAGAGAAAGCCACTTCGGGAGGAAAACATTGGCTGACCATCGGCGACTCGATATTATCCGGCGACGGTGCCGCGCTGGAAACCGACCAGGGCCGCCCGGCCGATGATTTATGGGCAGCATCGGATGATTCCCGTGCCAGTTACGGCCATCTGCTTGCGCGGTATTTTGGTTTTTCCGAATCACGCCTGGCCTTTGGCGGATACGACTGGGGCGGGGGGATGGCCGGCGTGCCGGCATTAAGGACCCTGATCGACAGCATTACTTCCACTTCAGGCAGGATTAAAGAGGGTAAACTCGATCCCATACCTGATGTGGTGATGATAAATCTTGGCGAAAACGGCGCTCCTGCTGAAAAAGACGTGACTGATGCCCTTATGAAACTGCGTAGCCGTGTCAGCACGGGAACAAAGATCATTATCATGGTACCGGTTTCGGGCCGTGCACGATCTGCCGTAACAAAGGCTTTCAATGCCTATCAGTCCGCATCTGCCGATAAAAGTATTTACCTCGTTGATCTGGGATTCTTTGGATTTGCAACCTGCGATGGCCAACATCCTTCCGCATCCGGACATAAAACCATTTACAAAGCTGCCCTGCCTGCTTTTGAGGCGATTTTACAAGGACAATATATTTCACCGGTGACTATTCCACTCTGGACTGGAACCGCTCCTGAGTCGCAGGGAAGCACTAAGGGAAAGGATCCCTTAATCACCATTTACCGGCCGGTCAAACCCAATGGTGCAGCAGTTGTTATCTGCCCGGGCGGCGGCTACGGCATGCTTGTCACCGGCCCGGAAGGGCAGGGGATTGCCCAATGGCTGAACAAGAAAGGGATAACAGCAATTGTTCTGGAATACCGTCTCCCACGTGGAAATTCAAAGGTTCCGCTTCTCGATGCGCAGCAGGCTATTCGGTTGGTACGGTCAATGGCACCTGAATTAAAATTAGATCCCAACCGTATCGGAATCATTGGTTTTTCGGCCGGCGGACATCTGGCTTCCACAGCTGCAACACATTTTGACCAGGGCGATAAGCAGTCGGCGGATCCCGTGGCGAGATTCAGTTGCCGGCCGGATTTTGCAATCCTGGTTTATCCGGTGGTAACCATGGGCTCTGACACTCATGGAGGCTCGAGAAACAATTTACTGGGACAGAATCCTTCACCAGACCTGATAAATTTATTCTCGAATGAGAAGCAGGTAAACAACCTGACACCACCAACCTTTCTTGCCCATGCGCAGGATGATGACGTGGTAAAACCCAGCAACAGCCAACTATTTTATGATGCGCTGATAACACATAATATTCCTGCATTTTATCTGAAGCTGCCTTCGGGCAGCCACGGACTCAATGGTTATAGCGGGCCTATGTGGGAGGAGTGGCAGACAAAATCGCTGCAGTGGCTCGCTGAATTAAAGATGATTCCGGCGACAAATATTTCGGTCATTATCGATGAAAAAAAATCCGGACAGGTGATTTCACCATTGCTGTTCGGGCACAACCTCGAAGTTACCCGCCGGGGATTCTGGAGCGGATTAAGTGCACAGATGTTAGCCAACCGAAAGTTTGCCGCTGTTGCTGACAATATGCCAAAACAATGGTCTCTCATCGGTGCCGGAGGCTCATTCCGGATCGACACCACCATGGCCTACGCAGGAAAACAATCGTTACGTATAGAGGGTTCAGGGAAAGGTGCCATGGCAGGAGTAAGTCAGCAACAGGAACAGCTGGCTGTCCAAAAAGATAGGAACTATGCCCTTCGGATCTGGGTAAAGACGGAAAACGCCAGGAAATTGAGAGTGAGCTTTGCCGGTAATGCAGCGAAACCATTTTTCGAGAAAACATTTTCGTGCAAGCGCGGCGACTGGCAACTGATCAGTACCGTCATCAAGGCTCCCGAAACTCGGGCTGATTGCATTTTTGAAATTAGCAGCGGGGAGACCGGAACCTTTTGGGTGGGAGCAGTGTCCCTGATGCCTGCAGATAACTTTCACGGGATGCGACGTGATGTTGTTGAACAGTTGAAAATGATCAAGCCCGGAATTCTTCGGTTTCCTGGCGGTTGTTACGCAGAGTTTTACTCCTGGAAGGATGGATTACTGCCTGTGGATCAGCGCCCTCCGATTGTTAATACCGGCCTGGATTTTCTTTTTCGCAACACCGATGATACTGATACCCATGAAATCGGTATCGATGAATTCGCTGCCCTTTGCAGAGAGCTGGCTTGTGAGGCAGTCTTAACCGTCCGCCTGAGTGAAAATACACCGGATGATGCTGCCGACTGGGTTCAGTATTGTAACGGTGATGCAGGCACAAAATGGGGTGATGTCAGGATCTCCCGCGGCCATAAGGAGCCTTATCATATCGGGTGGTGGTTTGTTGGCAATGAGCTGTATTCATTTGGACGCGGGGCTGCCCGTGGAATTGCGGGCTGCACGGATCAGACCACCCTCTTTTCCATGGCCATGAAAAATATCGACCCAAATATCAGGTTGGTGCCAAGTACTCTATACGGAGGCGATGATCCAGCCAGGGATTGGAACCTGCCACTGCTGAAAGCAACAGGTTCCCTCACTGATGCAGTATCAGCCCATCAATATATTTTAGACAGATATCCCCTGAAATCTTTGGCCGACTATTCCATGATTATACGTTCGCCTCAGCTAAATACCCTGCCCATGCTCCGTAACACCCGCCGCTTTATCGACGAGGTAAACCCTGACGGCAAGAAACTCGGAATACTTTACGACGAGTGGAATACCCGATGGGGATTGTCAGGCACCATCCCGATGGGAATTTATGCCGCTTCCATGCTGAACATGTTATGCAGGGAATCAGGTGCGCTGGGTTTGGAAATGGCCTGCTTTTTCATGCCGGTCAACGAAGGGGCAATAAAAGTTTCGCCACTGTCGGCCGAACTGGATGCTGCCGGCCAGGTATTTGAATTATTTAAAGTTCATCAGGCCAATAAGTTGCTGGCATTACCCGAAAATAGCGAAGTGGATCTATGCGCATCGCTGAATTCTGATGGATCTCAGATAAATATCACCCTCGTGAATGGAATCATCGGACAGCAAACCGTTGAATTTTCCTTCACCGGGCAATCCGGATTTGAATCATCAAAAGCAACTGTCAGACAACTTGTTCCGCTGACCCTGAATGTAGAGGAGACCGTGTTTAAGCATCAGGATGAAGAAGTTCAGCGAAACAAGGACGGAAAATTTGT
>CAIXHD010000305.1 GCA_903919065.1 uncultured Bacteroidota bacterium | reverse complement strand
TGACGGTGTTGTTGATCCGGAAGATGAATATCCTAATGATTCACAGCGCGCATTAAATACATTCTACCCAGCTGCTGGCAATGGTACCGTAGCTTTCGAAGACTTATGGCCTGCAAAAGGTGACTATGACATGAATGACGTCGTTGTAGATTACAGTTTTAGAACGGTAACCAACGGCTCCAACCAGCTGGTGGAAACTTTCGCAACTTTTGTATTGCGTGCTTCCGGTGCTGCTCTGCACAACGGATTCGGATTTGAATTCGCAAACAACATCATACCAGCATCCGCAATCACAGTAACCGGTTCACGACTTACTAAGAGTTATATCACACTGGGAGAAAACGGACTGGAAGCCAATCAGGCAAAACCTGTAGTTGTTGTATTTGACAACGTATTTGACCTATTCGCTAACCCGGGTTCAGGTTCAGGTTTTAACACTACCCCCGGCGCAAATTTTGTTGATCCGGTAACTATTAACATACATATTGTATATACTGCCAATACCTACTCAGCTGAAGGCCTGGATCTGGAACACTTCAACCCGTTCATTATCGTAAACATGGAAAGAGGAAAAGAAGTTCACCTTGCTGATCATGCTCCGACTTCATTGGCTGACATGAGTCTGTTTGGAACTCTCGAAGATAACTCAGTTCCTGCTGAAGGCCGCTATTACAGGACATCTACCAATGCTCCATGGGCTTTGAACATACCTGAAAGCTTCGACTATCCGATTGAAAAGACTGTGATTCTGAAAGCATACCCACACTTTGCTGATTGGGTACAGAGCGGTGGAACCCTCTTCACAGATTGGTACAAAAACCTCTCAGGCTACAGACACACTGAATTCATCTATCAAAAGAATTAGTTTTCATTGATTGTTTTTTGTTGACAAAAAGGCGGAGTTTCTCCGCCTTTTGTTTTTTTATAAGCTTCCTTCGTACCAAACCCTTTTTTATCATTCCCGCGTAAATCGAATAGGGCAGAAGGCAGAGGGCAAAAATTAGTTGCAGGAATTAAGTTTTAAGAATTAAGCCTACTTCAAGCACACTTGAATCTTCCACTTCAGCATTCAGAATTGGTCTTCGAATCTCGAAATTCCTACTTCTCCAGACCCTCTGTCATTCCTGCGAAGCGGGAACCCGATACCCGATACCCTATACCTGATACCCGACACCCGATACCTGAAACCCTTTCAGCGTTGCGCCCGTACAATCAGTAACCTGAACCCTGACAATATCTCCGGGCTTTTTATCCTCCATCGGGAAAACAATTACCTTATTCTGGGGAATGCGGCCGTAAAGCTGCGTTTTTGATTTTTTCGATGTGCCCTCTGCCAGTACTTCAAAGGTCTTCCCAATATCCCTGCGATTGCTCGCCAATCCAATCTCTCCCTGCAACTTGATGATCTCCTGCAGCCGGGCTGATTTCACCTCTTCAGTAATATCATCCGGCAGATGATCGGCGGCATAGGTGCCAGGCCGCTCTGAATATTTGAACATAAAGGCGAAATCAAACCTTACCTCTTTCATTAAAGCCAATGAATCCTGATGGTCCTCATCGGTCTCGCTCGGGAATCCGCAAAACACATCAGTCGTGATTCCACAATCCGGAAGTATCTCCCTGATCGCCCGGATCCGGTTCAGATACCAGTCGCGGTCGTACTTGCGGTTCATGAGCTTAAGTATACGGTTGCTGCCCGATTGCACCGGAAGGTGAATATGTTGGCAGATATTTGCGTTGCGCGCAATCACCCTCAGAGTTTCGTCCGACATGTCTTTCGGATGCGAAGTCGTGAACCGGATCCGCATCGACGGCACAGCCAAGGCCACCTCTTCCAGCAACCTCGGAAAGCTCCAGGTATCGGGTGTCAGGTTTCGGGTATCGGGTATGGGGTTTGGGGTTTCGTGTCTCGTGTCTCGTGTCTCGTGTCTCGTGTTTTGGGTTTCGTGTCTCGTGTCTCGTGTCTTGTGTCTCGTGTTTTGGGTTTCGTCTTCCGTCTCCTGTCTTCCGTCTTCCGTCTTAAAGGCGTACGAATTCACATTCTGTCCTAACAACGTCAGCTCTTTATACCCTCGTTCCTGAAGATCCAGCGCTTCGGTGATAATATCCTTTGCATCGCGGCTCCGCTCACGGCCTCGTGTATAAGGGACGATGCAATACGTGCAGAAATTGTTGCATCCGCGGGTAATGGAAACAAAACCCGAAATGCCATTACTCTCGAGCCGTGTCGGACAAATGCCGGCGTAAGTCTCTTCTGTGCTGAGCTCTATATCGATAGCCTTTCCAGCTGCGGATGACTTTGCCAGCAGTTCGGGCAGGGTGCGGTAAGAATCCGGGCCGGCAACCAGGTTAACTCCCTGCTTGGTGATCAGCTCCTCTTTAACCCGCTCCGCCATGCATCCAAGAACACCAACCACCACTTTCGGATTGGCTTTACGCAGCTGGCGAAATACCGCCAACCTTCCGTAAACCCTGGTTTCGGCATTCTCACGAACAGAACAGGTGTTCACCAGCACAACATCTGCTGCGTGCATATCCTCGGTCAGCTCATAACCGCTTTTTTTCAGGATCGATGCAACAGTCTCACTGTCGGCTACGTTCATTTGACAGCCGTAAGTCTCTATATATACTTTGGACATGAATGTCAGCGTTTTGATTGGCTGCAAAGATATAGGATAAATTAGTACATTTGCGGCGTTAAAAATCGATCAGCAAATTCAGGAAAAGATGAAAATATCTGGACTCATACTACTGATTATCTTGATTTTGCCAATGTCTCTTTTCTCCCAGGAAGAGAAAGTCGGGGTGGCCGCTTCCGATTCAGCTAATCTGTTTATTAATCGTCTGGAATCAGGAACGAATACCGGAAAAGTAAAGGTGATACAAGATCCCCGCCTTACAAACATTCTTCGTAAACATGTAGGATTCAATAAAACAAGCAGCGTTCCCGGATGGAGAATCCTGATATACAAAGGCCGTGAAATGACCCGTGCAAATCAAACAAAGGCGGATTACGAGGAATCTTTCAGCGAGCTGGGTCTTCCGGTGATTATTGAATACAATGAACCCGACTTTTCAAC
Organism: uncultured Bacteroidota bacterium; assembly: GCA_903919065.1. GTDB lineage: Bacteria > Bacteroidota > Bacteroidia > Bacteroidales > UBA12481 > UBA12481. The sequence goes on along the minus strand of CAIXHD010000305.1, from coordinate 1,840 downwards.
TTTAGTAGGGGGGTTCAGAACAAAAGAGGATGCCTATCGTTATAAACAGAAGCTGAGTGTGAAATTTCCCCAGGCCTATCTGACACCGTCTCGAATTACACTGGATTGATCAATGAGTGAACCAATAAAGCATGAATGCGGGATCGCCTATATCAGGCTCCTCAAACCGATATCCTATTATCAGGAAAAATACGGAACCTGGAAATATGGACTGAATAAACTCTACCTGCTGCTCGAAAAACAGCACAACAGGGGTCAGGATGGCGCGGGTGTTGCAAACCTCAAGCTTAACCTCGGACCGGGAAATCCGTATATCTATAGGCAGCGATCCAATGAAAGGGAGCCAATCCGGCAGGTTTTTGAGGTTATCCATGAACAAATAGCTAAAGCCCTCGCTGAACTGCCAGGTAAAGAACAGGATCCTGTATATGCTTATGATCATGTTCCTTACACGGGCGAAGTGTTTATCGGGCACCTGAGATACGGAACTTTCGGCCGCAATAACCTGGAAACCGTTCATCCGGTAATGCGCGCCAATAACTGGAAATCCCGAAGCCTCGTACTTGCCGGGAACTTCAATCTGACCAATGTAGATGAGTTATATGCTTCACTGCTCAGAATCGGGCAACATCCTGTTAATTATTCCGATACAGTAACTATTTTGGAGCGTGTCGGTCATTTCCTGGATGTCGAGGTGGAATCACTCTACCGGAAATTTAAAGCCGATGGATACGAAAAATCACAGATTACGCCGCTTATCGCCGAGAATCTTGAACTTTCAAAAATCCTGATTCGAGCCAGCAAAAAGTGGGATGGGGGATATGTTATTACTGGAATGACCGGCCAGGGCGACTCATTTATCATGCGCGACCCGTGGGGCATACGGCCAGCTTTCTGGTATCGCGACGATGAAATTCTTGTTGCTGCATCGGAACGCCCTGTTATTCAAACAGTTTTCAATGTACCGTCGGAGGAGATTCGTGAGGTTAGCCCCGGACATGCCATCATAGCCAAACGAAATGGCCAGGTTAGCGACGTTGAAGTCAGAGAGCCGCTGACCAGAAAATCCTGCTCTTTTGAGCGTATCTATTTTTCGAGGGGGTCCGACGAAACCATCTACCGAGAGCGCAAAATGCTCGGAAGGCTTCTGGTTCCGGAGATTTTGAATCAGGTGGATCATGATTTCGAGAATAGTGTATTTTCCTATATCCCTAATACCGCCGAGTCGGCTTTTTATGGCATGGTGGAAGGGTTGCATGATCATGTCGCCTCTATTGCCAAAGAAAAAATATTAGCCGGTGTTACTCCGGATGAGCTTCAAAAAGTGTTAAGTCTTCGCCCCCGGGTGGAAAAAATTGCGATCAAGGATGCCAAGCTGCGTACGTTTATTACGCAGGACAAGGATCGCGACGATCTCGTGGAACACGTATATGATATTACCTACGGAACAGTACGAAGGGGAGTCGACAATCTGGTGGTGATCGACGATTCCATCGTACGCGGAACGACCCTAAAGAAAAGCATCGTGCGAATACTCGATCGACTGGGCCCGAAACGCATTTTAGTGGTTTCCTCTTCACCGCAAATCCGCTATCCCGACTGTTATGGTATCGATATGGCCAAACTGGGTGATTTCATTGCCTTTAAAGCAGCCATCGAATTACTCAACGACCGTGGCTTGTGGGAGATTGTTCATCAGGTTTACCGCAGATGCAAGGCCGATCAGGGCAAGCCGAAAGAAGAGATCCGCAATCATGTGAAGGAAATTTATGCTCCGTTCACTTTCGAAGAGGTATCAGCACGTATCGCCTCCATGATGCATTCCGATAAGATCAATGCT
>CAIXHD010000304.1 GCA_903919065.1 uncultured Bacteroidota bacterium | reverse complement strand
TACGTATGGAATTATTATCTTTGTCGTATAAAATATTAATATCATGGACGCCAAAATAACTTTGTCTTTCGATAAAGAAGTGATTGGAAAAGCCAAAAAATTCGCCGAGGCTCAAAATATCAGTTTGTCCCGAATGATGGAGTTTCTCCTGCGCCAGATTACCAGCGGCAATTATACAAACCTCGAAAACTTGCCGGTATCGGATTGGGTTAACCAATTGGCAGAGGGTGAAGCTCACTATATGACAAAGCCGGCATCCCGAAAAGCATTAAAGAATGAATTCCTGAATTCGAGGAAATGAAGGCTTTTCTCGATGCCAATGTATTAGTTACGATACTCAACAAAGAGTACCCTCTTTTCAGCTATGCTTCCAGGATACTGAGTGCTGCCGATAAAGAGAACTTTCAGGTATTCACCTCACCAATTTGTCTGGCTATTGCCTTTTATTTTGCCGAAAAGAAGAGTGGTGCAGCTGTAGCGGGGAAAAAAATTGCTCTTCTGGTATCTCACATCCACATTTCTCCAACAGATAAAGATGCTGTTTTAAATACCATCAGCAATAAAAAAATCCTTGATTTCGAAGACGGTTTAGAGTATTACTCTGCACTTGACTCCGGCTGCCGGACGATTGTTACCGAGGACAAGGGGGATTTTCATTTTGCAGAAATTGAGGTGTTGAATTGCCAGGAGTTTATGGAGAGATATTTGTGATGTTAAAAAAATGGCCGGGCTATCACAACCCGGCCATCTATATTTACAAATCTGAGATTATACCTTCAATCCTGAGCTTTAGAATAATTTCATCTCATCCAGAATATCCATTGTTTCTTTTACTGATTTTGCAGAATCCATCAGTAATTTCTTCTCATCTTCATCAAGATTCAGTGTAATAATCCTCTCGACACCATTTTTACCAATAATGCAGGGAACACCAAGATAAATGTCGTTCAATCCGTATTCGCCGTCGACATAAGCACAAACAGGGAACACCCGGTGCTGGTCATGCACAATGGCATCAACCATTGAAGCAACAGCCGCTCCCGGAGCATACCATGCCGATGTACCCATCAGGTTAACGAGTTCACCGCCGCCTTTTCTGGTCCGTTCAATGATCTTGTCAAGAACATCATCACCGAGTAAATCGGTTACAGGAATTCCGGAAACAGAGGTATACCTTTTCAGTGGAACCATGGTGTCGCCGTGGCTACCGAGCAAAAGGGCGTGTATATCTTTCGGGGAAACGTTGAGTGCTTCAGCAAGGAAAGCTTTGTAACGGCCTGTATCGAGGACTCCAGCCATACCGAAAACCTTATTTGGAGTCTTATTAGCGGCAAGGTATGCGGCATAAGTCATAACATCCAGCGGATTGGATACCACAATGATAATCGCATCCGGAGAGTATTTAACTGCCTTTTCGGTAACTTCCTTAACAATAACTGCATTCGTCTTGATCAGGTCATCGCGCGACATACCCGGTTTGCGGGGGATGCCGGCAGTGATAACAATGACTGATGAATTGCGGGTTCTCAGGTAATCATTGGTAACACCAACCACCCTTGAATCAAAATTCAGGATGGAAGAGGTCTGCCACATGTCAAGAGCTTTTCCCTCGGCGATACCTTCCTTAACATCAACAATCACAACTTCTTTGGCCAGATCATGCCTGGCAATCTCATGGGCCACGGTTGCACCGACATTTCCGGCGCCGATAATCGTTATTCTTCTGTCCATATTAATTTGATAGATTAGGTTTTAGTTAGAATTTAACCGGGGAATCAATACCTGCTTTCTCAATAAACCAGCGTGTATTTTGTGAACTCGGCCTTTCAAGAGGTAATCCGTAAACGCGGTCCCACACCAGCGATGCCAAAACGCCGAGGGCACGTGATACTGCAAAGAGCACTGTGTAGAATTCATATTCCTTGATACCATAATGAACCAAAATTGCACCTGAATGTGCATCCACATTAGGCCATGGATTCTTGATCTTTCCAACAGTACTCAGAATTGGCGGAACCACTTCGTAAATTCGGCTGATCACCTTGAAAAGAGGATCATTTGGTAAATATTTCAGGCAAAACTCCCTTTGTGCGATATACCTCGGATCCGTCTTTCTTAAAACTGCATGTCCATATCCCGGAACAACACGGCCATCAGCTAAAGTTTTTAGTACAAAATCGGCGATCTGCTCTTTTGATGGATCTTCGGTTCCGATTTCTTTCATCATGTCAAAAACCCATTTAATAACCTCCTGATTGGCAAGACCGTGAAGTGGCCCGGCTAAACCAAGCATACCGGCAGCATAAGCCTGATAAGGAGATGCAAGAGCTGATCCAACGAGGTGAGTGGTATGTGCACTGACATTACCGCCTTCATGGTCAGCATGTATGGTCATGTAAAGCCGGAACAGTTTTTTTACCTCATCGTTATCATAACCCATCATATGAGCAAGATTGCCTGCCCAATCCAGATCGGAATCCGGTTCGATATGGCGACCGTTATGATAGGTATGTCGATAAACATAAGCAGCTATCCGCGGTATCCTGGCAATCAGGTCCATGCATCCTTCATAAGTGGAATCCCAGTAATCTTTTTTGGCGGCACCTGCCTCATAGGCTTTCATAAACCTTGAGCTTCCAGCCATGGCCACAATTGCCGTAACAAATTGATTCATTGGATGCGTATCGCGGGGTAGTGCATCTATTACATCAAATACGTGTTTTGGAACGTGTGCCCTTTTTACCCATTCATTCTGAATGTATTGAACATCTTCATTAGTAGGCATTTCGTCCATCAGCATAAGATAGAACAAGCCTTCAGGCAGCGGCTCATCTTCCGGAGATATTTTTGGAAGCATCTCACGTAATTCGGGAATTGTATATCCCCGGAAACGAATTCCTTCTTCCGGATCAAGTTTTGAGGTACAGGTAAGAAGGCCTACAATGCCCTTCATGCCTGAAAGTACTTGTCCGATAGTAACTTCTCCAATAACTACATTGCCGTATTCGTTCTTTAGTTTTTTAACGATTTCGGCTTTCGGTAGTGCCCGATCAATGAATTTTTTCTTTATCTGTCCCATGTTCAGGAGGATATTTTAGTATGTAACCGTTTTTCAATAGCATCAAAGAAACCTTCAGTAGTCAGATAATTATCTGATTTAACACGGTCACCATGGACCAAAACAGCAAGATCTTTTGTCATATCACCGTTTTCAACTGTTTCAATGCAGGCTTCTTCCAAAACTCCGGTAAACCTGATTAATTCGGCATTTCCATCAAGCTTACCTCTGAACGCCAGTCCTCTTGTCCAGGCAAAAATCGAAGCAATAGGGTTAGTTGAAGTTGGTTTTCCTTCCTGGTGCATTCGGTAGTGCCTTGTGACTGTACCATGTGCAGCCTCGGCTTCCATTGTTTTTCCATCAGGCGTAACTAACACGGAGGTCATGAGTCCTAACGACCCAAATCCCTGAGCAACTGTATCTGACTGAACATCACCATCATAATTTTTACAAGCCCAAACATATCCGCCGTTCCATTTCAAAGCTGCGGCAACCATGTCATCGATCAAACGGTGCTCGTAATGAATGCCTGCGGATTCAAATCTCGCCTTGTAATCAGCCTGATAGATCTCCTCGAAAATATCTTTGAACCGGCCGTCATAAGCCTTTAAAATAGTATTCTTGGTCGAAAGGTATAAAGGCCATTTTTTGTCAAGAGCCATGTTGAAACAAGAGTGAGCGAAGCCACGGATGGACTCATCTGTGTTATACATAGCCATGGCAATTCCATCATCCTCAAAATTAAAAACTTCATGCACAGATGGTGTGCCATTCTCAGGAGTAAAGGTGATGGTAAGCTTACCCTTTCCTTTAACTCTGAAATCTGTTGCACGATATTGATCTCCAAAGGCATGACGTCCAATACAGATTGGTTTCGTCCAGCCCGGCACCAGCCGCGGAATCGATTGAATCAGGATAGGCTCACGGAAAACTGTACCTCCAAGAATATTCCTGATCGTTCCGTTCGGACTTTTCCACATCTTTTTGAGGCCGAACTCCTTCACCCTGTCTTCATCGGGAGTAATTGTTGCACACTTGATTCCGACACCAGTCTTAAGGATTGCTTCGGCACAATCAATGGTAACCTGGTCATTCGTCAGGTCCCTGTGCTCAATACCTAAATCATAATAAAGGATATCGAGATCAAGATAGGGTAGTATTAACCTATCCTTGATCATCTTCCAGATGATACGGGTCATTTCATCTCCATCCATTTCAACGACTGGATTGGCCACCCGGATTTTCTTCATATTTGTCCTGTAATAGTTAGTTTGTGTAAATATATAGATTTTTATATAATCTCATTAACGTTGTTCATTTGCCTGATTCAACCTTATAAGATTTAAGGCTGAACCAGCACGGAACCAATCAATCTGATTCTCATTATAGCTATGATTAACGATGATCGTCTCCTCCATATTGTCGTCCTGATGATGAATAACCAGTTTCAGTGGGGTACCAGGTGTAAACCCTTTCAAACCAATAATATCAAAAGTGTCGGACTCTCTGATTTTATCGTAATCATCTTTGTTGGCAAAGGTGAGGGCCAGCATCCCCTGCTTTTTAAGATTCGTTTCATGAATACGGGCAAAGGATTTGACCAGGATCGCTTTGACACCCAAATACCTTGGTTCCATGGCTGCGTGCTCACGTGAAGAGCCTTCCCCGTAATTCTCATCACCAACTACAATAGATCCGACCCCCATGGATTGATAAATCTTTGCAGATTCCGGAACGGTAAGATTTTTTCCAGTGATTTGGTTCCTGACCTGGTTAATTGATTTATTGAAAGCGTTAGTTGCACCGATCAGCATATTATTCGATATATTACCCAGATGTCCTCTGAATTTCAGCCACTTACCGGCCATGGAAATATGGTCAGTGGTGCACTTTCCATAAGCCTTGAGCAGCAAGCCCAAGCCCAGGTAGTCTCTGCCGCTCCAAGGTTCGAAAGGCTGCAGAAGCTGAAGTCTGTCTGAAACAGGACTCACCTCGATGATCACTGCTGATCCATCAATGGCAGGCTGCTGGTACCCATTATCTTCGACATCAAAATTGCGCGGTGGCAATTCGAGTCCAATGGGTTCATCAAACGATACAAAAATGCCGTCATCGTTGATCAACTGGTCAGTCAGGGGATTAAATGTCAGGTCGCCGGCAATGGCAAGCGCAGTTACAATTTCCGGTGAGGCAACAAAGGCATGAGTATGCGGATTACCATCATTCCGGCTGGCAAAATTCCTGTTAAAAGAGGTAATGATAGAGTTTCTTTCCTGTTTTTCGGCGTTATGCCTGGCCCATTGACCAATGCAAGGGCCACACGCATTGGCCAGAACCATTCCACCGATCTCCTCAAAAGTTTCCAGTAAACCATCTCTTTCAATAGTAAACCTAACCAACTCAGAACCAGGTGTAATGGTGAATTCCGATTTGACTTTAAGATTTTTTTCCACTGCCTGTCTGGCAATGCTTGCAGCCCTGGTCATATCCTCATAGGAAGAATTGGTACATGAACCAATCAGTCCGACTTCCAACCTCTGGGGAAATCCATTTTCCCTGACAGCATCAGCAAATTCAGAAATAGGCCATGCGCGGTCGGGCGTGAAAGGACCGTTTATATAAGGTTCCAGTTCGTCAAGGTCAATTTCTAAAACCTGATCGAAATATTTTTCCGGAGATGAATAAACTTCCGTATCTCCGGTAAGATGATCTTTTATTTGACTTGCAAGGGCTGCAATCTCTTCACGGCCTGTTGCTCTGAGATAATCAGCCATTTTGGTATCAAATCCAAAAACAGAGGTAGTTGCACCAATTTCAGCACCCATGTTGCAGATAGTTCCTTTTCCGGTTGCAGAGATCGATTCCGCGCCTTCGCCGAAATATTCCAGAATAAATCCGGTACCACCTTTAACAGTGAGGATTCCTGCCAACTTAAGAATAACATCCTTGGCTGATGCCCATCCGTTGAGCTTACCGGTAAGCTTTACCCCGATATATTTGGGATACAGCAGTTCCCATGCCATGCCCGACATTACATCCACTGCATCGGCACCACCTACCCCGATAGAAATCATTCCTAATCCGCCGGCATTCACTGTGTGGGAGTCGGTACCTATTATCATTCCTCCGGGAAAAGCATAATTCTCCAGAATTACCTGATGGATAATCCCGGCACCAGGCTTCCAGAATCCAATTCCATATTTGTTGGACACGGTAGACAGAAAATCAAATACTTCCAGATTTATTTCCTGTGCAATTTTTAAATCGGCAACGGCACCTGTCTTG
>CAIXHD010000303.1 GCA_903919065.1 uncultured Bacteroidota bacterium | reverse complement strand
GCTGCCATCACCAAAATATGGCGGCGGTGATCTCACCTACCTGACTAACGGAGTTAAGGGTGCCAACGACTGGAAGGTGCATTGGCTGGGCTGGGAAGGTCAGGATTTTCAGCTGGATGCCGATCTGGGCGCTGTTCAGAAGCCAAACTCTATCGAAATAAGCACACTGTATGATCCCAAAAGCTGGATCCTGCATCCGGCCTCGGTTTCCTGCTCGGTATCAGAAGATGGCAAAATATTTAGAACTATTGGAGCCATCACCGTTACTGGTGACCAGCAAAAAGAGGACGTCACGAGGACCTTTGCTTTTAAACCCGGCTCAGAGCTTGTGCGTTATATAAAATTCAATGTAAAGGGAACGATTCAACTCCCGAAATGGCACCCCTCGGCTGGTGGTGCTTCGTGGGTGTTTGTCGACGAGATCGTTGTGAAGTAACGACTGTGTAGGGGAGGACCCGCGGGTCCTCCCTCTTAAATCGCGGGTCCTCCCACTTACTTGGCGGGTCCTCCCTCTTGCCCTCTAAAACAGCAACCCCGTCTTCGGAACATCCGGTTTATCGGCTACCCAGGGTGCTTTTGGATGATAGGGGCTGATAACCAAGACATCTCCCTTTATTATTGCCTGATAATAGGTATTCGACCGGTAGGTTAATATTCCCTGTTGAAGTACAATGATACCTTGGCCTTGATTAGCCAGCGCGGAATCTAACGCATCCTGACCGCCTTTTTTTGAACCTGCGATGGCAATTGATTCCCTGTGAAGCAAATCTGTATTGCCTTTACAATACAGCAGGATAGGGGCATTTTTCCCCAGTTTGCGTTTTAGTTGGGTAGGGTAATCAGGTTCCATGACTGAGATCACCCGGATGTTATTGTTAATTAACTCTTCGGCCAGAAAAGCATAATTGGGAATTTCCTGAATGGCATCGAGCCATCCGGATTTTTCCTTTTCAGTAAATGAGAAAGTTGTTCCTGCATTTGATCTTGCTGAATCCATAACAGTCCGGAGATCGTTTCCTGCATTGAAAATAGCCTCGATCAAGAAATCCATTTTCCGGATGTTCGTGAAGGTACGGGCGTGAGCAAAAGCCATCCAATAAGGTAACGACCCAGATTCCATGTTAATGTCCTCCCACTGTTTTGGCAATGGTCAGGGGAGCAACCGACCTGGCACCATGTAATTTCAGCATTCGCGCAATTTCTTTTATCGTATGACCGCTATCAAAGATATCATCAAAAAGCAAAATATCCTTTCCTTTCAGGTTTTCTGCCGACTGTATGCCGAATGCATTATGAACATTCTCTTTTTTACTGATAGCCGAACCCAGTGTGTTCTGAGGTTCAGTATGCTTAATCTTTACAATGCCTTCGGAAATAGGAATCTGCAATACCTTTGATAGCTTTTCTGCGAAATTTCTCACCAGTTCTCCTGATTCTGTTGGTGGAACACATATCATGAAATCGAACTTCTTTTCCCCGAATTTTTTCCGATAAGCCTTAAGTGTGAGTTTTAGCAGAAAATCAGGAAAATCTCCTCCATTTTCATACTTGCACCGGTGCAGGGTAGTCCCGATATTTGAGAGTCCATAATAAGAGGAAGCAATACCATCCTTAAGAATTCCCGGATAGGCGCCTGCTTCCAGTTCTGGAAAAAATGACTCTCTGAATTCCATAATTTTTTCTTCCATGGAATCGCTTGCGGTACTCCCGTCATGTACTGTTTTCAAATCATTATCACAATGTCCGCATCTCCCGGTATGGCTATCGCCCAAATAGTTGCACAGATATTCCATTCGGCAGGACTCGGTCTCGATATACCCCTTCATCTGTTTAAAATCAGCCATTTTAAATTCCCTGAGGTTTTCGAATGGAGTAAAATCCAGATCGGGGGCTCCGTACTTCATTTCATAAGTCTTGGTCCTGCCAACCATCCTGAAACTGATGATGCCCTGATCGATAAGATCATTGATAATAACATTCGCACTCGTCTGTTTCAGGTTGGCGGCTTTTATCACTCCGTGAAAAGCCAATGGCTCTACCGATAATGCTTCAATTACCTGCTGATATTGTTTCGCGGATGGCCGGCTGTTCTTGATAAATGAGAGTGGCAGTTCATCATCAGTATCGATATAAATAAGAGCAATTAATGTAGGCTTGCCATCCCGGCCTGCTCTTCCGATCTCCTGATAATAATGCAGCGGCGAGGTGGGAACCTGCGTATGGATGATGAACCGGATATCGGGTTTGTCGATCCCCATTCCCAAAGCATTGGTTGCAACCACACATTTATAGCGGTTGATCATCAGCCCCTCTTCTATATTCTTGCGGTTGTCATTATCGATCCCTGCATTATAATTCACCGATTTGATATTCATGAACTGAAGCCATCTCGAAAAGATTTCCGTCTCAATCTGAGTGCCGCAATAGATTATCCCGGTGCCTTCGGTCTGGCTGACCAAGTTGTAAACCATCTCCAGTTTAGCTTCCTGATTATCAACCTTGCAGACTCTTAAAAACAGGCTATCCCTCAATAATGGTCCTCGGATCACGAAAATATCGGAACCCAGCTGCTTTTCGATATCCTCCTGAACTTTAATGGTGGCAGTAGCGGTGCAGGATAGCACTGGGAATCCAGCGGGCAGTAATTTTACCAGATTCACAATCCGGCGAAATGAAGGCCTGAAATCATGCCCCCAGGTGGAGATACAATGGGCCTCATCAACAACCACCATGCTCAGTTTCATTTTTCTGACACTCGCCTCCCACGAGGTATCTTCCTGTCGCTCCGGGGCAATATAAATGATTTTGTATTCGCCATTTTCCGCCTTCCATAAAGCATCCGTCTTCTCTTCAGGGGTCAGCGTACTGTTAATGAAAGCTGCAGGGATCCCGAGTGCTTTCAGTTTATTTACCTGGTCGCGCATCAGGGCAATCAAAGGGGAAAATACCACCGTGGTTCCGGGAAGCTGCATCGCGGTAAACTGAAAAACAAGCGATTTGCCAAAGCCGGTCTTTTCAATCATTAAAACCCTCTTGCCAACCAGGAGCTGCTTAATGGCATCCCACTGTTCATCGAAGAAATGATCGATTTTAAAAGTTGCCTTAAGCGTAATTTCGGCGTCGATTCTGGATAATGTGACCTGATTTTGTACTTGCATGCTGAAGGAATTTTAGTAAAACATAGGATATAGATGCAAATACCTGGGTGAAATGGAAAAATCGGGTGAAATTTAATAATTTCAAGGTGTGTTTACACCAATTCCTGACAAATGATAATCGCATTGGTCGTTTTCGGCACGCGGGGCGATGTTCAACCAACAGTCGCCCTGGCACTCCGACTTATCTCGGAAAATCATGAGGTGATTTTGTGCGTTCCCCCGGAGCATGAGTCGTGGATAAAGGCCTACGGCTGCCCGGTAATCGCTTTCGGGACCAACGTGAAGGAGATGATAAAGAAGGGCGGTGAAAAGTCAAATAATCCCGCAACGCGGCCCTCCATAAAAACCATGAAGCAGGAGATTTGTTATCAGATCGATAAATTGTCTGATATCATTCGTGCCTCCGATCTGGTTATTGGAGTGGGACTGGTTCATGGTGTGCCGACGGCTGCCGAAAGGCTCGGTATTCCGTATCGGTTTATGGCCTTTTATCCTGGAATAATGGGGGCACCAAAAGAAGCACCTTTGCCCGACAGACTGGGTTTCGGATTCGGCAGATGGGCTATGAATGCTACACTTTTGGGGGTGCTCAATAAGAAACGCAAGTCGATCGGAATGAAACCTGTTGCCGATATCTGGACCCACTGGATGGGCGAAAACGTGATCCTTGCATCGGAAAAATCATTGATTCCGGTTTCGGAGGGAGTGGATTTTCCCTTTACCCAAACGGGATATATGTTTCTGCCTTCGCTGGAGAAGTTGTCGGCCGAGGTGGAAAATTTTCTGAAGGCCGGAGATCCTCCCGTTTTCATTGGATTCGGCAGCAACCCAATCCACCATCCTGAGCAATATGGTCTCATGCTTGCGGAGGTCGCAACAACCACCGGCAGGCGAATGAT
>CAIXHD010000302.1 GCA_903919065.1 uncultured Bacteroidota bacterium | reverse complement strand
TGAACCGGAAATACTGGATGCTATTGCCGGAGAGGTCCTCAAGCTTGGGATTCCTGTGCAGGTATCCTATTAACAGAAAATCATGACCGGTCAATCCGAAACAATACTTGTGAGCCCGATGGAGTGGGGACTTGGTCATACCGTGAGACTGGTTCCTTTTATCAGCAAGGCATTGGTGGAGGGTCACAAAGTTATCCTTGCCTCGGATGGCTCTTCACTTGATTTTTTACGGCATAGATTTCCCTCTCTTCCCTGGATCCGGTTCCCTTTTTATCCGGTTCGTTATCCCGCGAATGACCGGTTCTTCAGAAAGTTAATTGTTCAGGTTCCCGGCATCCTCATGGCAATCAGAAGGAACCACCGGCAGGTAGGTGAAATCGTTTCCAAATACAATGTTACGCGGATTATTTGTGATCACCGGTATGGCCTGTATTATCCGGGAGTCCACAGTGTATTCATTACCAATCAGCTGTGGTTAAAGGCGCCACATGGATGGAGCTTTGGGGAGGGATTGGTATATTGGTTTCACCGGAAGGCATTGCGCCGATTTTCGGAAATCTGGATTGCCGATTATGAGGGTGTTCCAAATCTTTCCGGATTATTAACCCATCCTAAACGACTTCCGGAGAATGCGCGATATATCGGACCGGTTTCGAGGTTTGAAAATGTTGTTGCAGAGCGGCCTGAATACGCCAGGCAATTCAATGTACTGGCATTGGTTTCCGGACCGGAGCCTCAGCGCACCCTATTTGAGAATCTGCTTAAGGCCCGGTTTAAGAGGGATAATACCAGGGCCATTATTTTTCGTGGACTTCCGCCTGTTTCACCTGATGAGATACCCGCTGTCACTGAAGAAGGGACGGTTTTGATGGTAAATCATGCCACCGATGGACATCTTGCCTGGCACATTCTCGAGGCGAGTGAGATTATTTGCCGGCCAGGCAATTCAACCCTATCTGATCTGAATTTCTTTGGGAAATCGGCACTTCTGGTTCCAACACCAGGCCAGACCGAGCAGGAATACGTTGCCAGGCACCTTGAGGCGTTGGGGACATTTAAGGTAATTGAGCAGGCTGATCTATAATAAAAGGCGTCCTTGGAAAAAGTTCGCGGTATGCGACGGGGTCCCCGCCACCGGCTCCGCCTTTGCGGGGATGACAACTCTGACGAGGCTAATCCGCTATAAAAAACCCCGGGTTGAACCCGAGGCTATTGATACGTTCTATCCAACCTTGAGCCTTGCGCCTTGCGCCTTGAGCCTTGTGCCTTTCCTTTCGCCTTGCGCCTTGTGCCTTGAGCCTTTACTTGTGCCTTGAGCCTTATCTTTTGTGGTACTGCTGATCGTAGTAAGCCTGATATTTTCCAGTTGTAATACGATCCATCCACTCTTCATTTGCCAGGTACCAGTCGACTGTTTTTTCGAGACCTTCGGCAAATTGCAGGCTGGGTTCCCAGCCAAGCTCTTTCTGGATTTTTGTGGCATCGATTGCATACCGGAGATCATGCCCGGCACGGTCTTTTACATAGGTTATCAGCGAGGCGGAGGTTCCGGGTGCGCGGTTCATCTTCCGGTCCATGATTTCACACAATACATGGATCAGGCTGATATTGGTCCACTCATTGAATCCACCGATATTGTAAGTTTCACCAACCTTACCTTCATGGAAAACAAGGTCGATAGCCCTGGCATGGTCAATAACATAGAGCCAGTCGCGGATATTTTCGCCCTTTCCATAAACCGGGATGGGCTTCATGTGCTTGATATTATTAATTGCCAGCGGAATGAGTTTTTCGGGAAACTGATTCTGACCGTAATTGTTGGAGCAATTGGTTATTACAACCGGTAATCCATAGGTGTGGTTATAGGCTCTGACCAGATGATCGGAACTGGCCTTTGAGGCTGAATATGGACTGCGCGGATCGTAAGAAGTAGTTTCAACAAAGAAGCCTTCTGATCCCAGTGATCCGTATACCTCATCGGTGGAAATGTGGTAAAACCGCTTGCCTTCAAAATTACCGGTCCAGGCCTTACGGGCAGCATTTAACAGGTTTACTGTGCCGATGATATTCGTGGTAATGAAGGCCATTGGTTCAGCAATTGACCGATCAACATGACTCTCCGCTGCCAGATGGCATACTCCGGTAATCGGATATTTTTCGAATATGGCATCAATGGTTTCAGCATCCCGGATGTCGGCCTTAATAAAAGTATAGTTGGGCGACTGATCCAGATCTGTTAAGTTTTCGAGGTTGCCTGCATAAGTGAGGGCATCGAGATTAATAATATGATATTCAGAGTATTTATTGACAAAAAGCCTGACCACGTGTGATCCGATAAAACCGGCACCTCCGGTTATTAAAATTGTTTGTTTCATGGGTTTTCGGTTTTATTTTATTCCCCTCAGTTTTTTCTCCCAGTTCCAGGCCGATAGCAGTGTGTCCTCGAGTGAGGTCTCCGCTTTCCATCCGAGCACCTGGTTGGCTTTTGTTGTATCTGCCCATACGGCAATGATGTCGCCTGAGCGGCGTCCGACAATTTTATAATTCACCGGCACGCCGGTCACTTTTTCAAAAGTTTTTATTAATTCAAGAACCGATGATCCGCGACCGGTTCCGATATTAAAGAATTCGAATCCCGATTCCTTGCCTTTACTCAGCAGGCGGCCAATGGCTGTGACGTGAGCCTTGGCCAGGTCAGTAACATTAATATAGTCGCGAATAGCTGATCCATCGGGGGTGGGGTAATCGTCGCCGAAAACCCTCAGCTCCGGTCGAAGGCCTGCAGCTGTCTGGGTGACAAACGGCACCAGGTTGTTTGGCACGCCATTGGGCAGTTCGCCGATAAGAGCCGTAGGATGTGCTCCGATGGGATTGAAATATCTCAGGGCGATGACCTTAAGCTCAGGCATGGAACGAACGCTGTCGCGCAAAATCTCTTCGCAAATCTGTTTGGTGTTTCCATAGGGAGATTCAGCAGTCTGTATCGGTGCATCTTCGGTAACCGGCAGGTCTTTCGGCTGCCCATATACAGTGCAGCTCGATGAAAATACGATGGAAGGCACCTTGAAGGTATGCATGCACTCCAGGAGGTTCACCAGCGAAACCAGGTTATTCCGGTAGTATTTCAGGGGGAGATCGACGGATTCGCCAACCGCTTTAAATGCTGCAAAATGAATGATTGCTTTCAGGCGCGGGTACTTTTCGAAAAATGCATCCAAACGCGGTTTGTCGCACAGGTCAAACTGCTCAAAAGCGGGTCGCACGCCGGTAATTCTTTCTATTCCGTCAAGAGAATCTGCAGTAGAATTCGAAAGGTTGTCCACAATGACAACTTCATAGCCTTCATTGATAAGTTCAACGGCTGTATGTGAGCCGATATAACCGGTTCCGCCGGTAACGAGAATTAAATCCTTCATTCAATGATTTTTTTTACTGAACCTGATATTAATAAATATTTTTCCTTGCTCTCCTTACAGACAGCAATTCCGTTTTGGTCGAATTGAAGCTTATGGCCGAACTCACTCATCCACCCTGACTGTCGGGCAGGGTTGCCCAACACGAGCGCATAGGGAGGTACATCCTTCGTTACCACTGCTCCTGCACCAATAAAGCAATACTCTCCAAGAGTGATCCCGCAAATAATTGTAGAATTGGCTCCGATAGTTGCCCCTTTTTTTACCAGGGTTGTTTCATATTGACCGCGCCGGTTGACTGAACTGCGGGGATTGGAAACATTCGTGAAAACCATGGAGGGACCAAGAAATACATCGTCCTCGCAAATCACTCCGGTATAGATAGATACATTGTTTTGGACCTTAACATTATCGCCCAGAACAACGTCGGGTGAGATAACAACATTTTGGCCAATATTGCAATGCCGGCCAATTTTGCAGCCTGTCATGATGTGAGTGAAATGCCAGATTTTGGTACCCTTGCCGATCAGGCAGCCGGTATCAATAATCGCTGATTCATGTGCAGAATATTCTATATCACTCATGATCAATAATATTCAAAAGATTTGTACAGATATAATCCATCTGCTCGGAGTCCATCTCGGTATGAATCGGAAGAGATAATACCGATTTGCAAAGATTTTCAGTCACGGGAAAATCTCCCTGGCGGTATCCTGCAAAGTTAAATGCTTTTTGAAGGCTCAGAGGCACGGGGTAATATATTATCGAAGGGATGCCTTTTAAGGATAATTTGCTTTGAACGGAATCCCGCACCTCAGGATCAAGCTGGATGGTGTATTGGTGATACACATGCGTGCCTTTTTGATCGGTAACCGGAATTTTAATGCCCGGCCGGGAACCCAATCGTTGGTTATAAACAGCGGCAACTTTCCTGCGGCGGTCGATGAAATCATCAAGATTCCTGAGATTGACTCTTAAGATCGCTGCCTGGATACTGTCGAGGCGGGAATTGACTCCAATAATTTCATGATGGTATTTTACTTTGGCGCCATGGTTGATGATCATTTCCATGGTTTCCGCGAGATGCGGATCCGCAGTCATCAAAGCACCACCATCGCCATAACAAGCCAGCGGCTTGGTCGGAAAAAAAGAGGTGGTGCCAATATTTCCAAGGGTTCCCGCCATTTTACATGTACCATCCTGATAGGAATAGGAAGCTCCGAGCGATTGGGCGTTATCTTCAATGACAAATAATCCATGATCTCCGGCGATTTCCTGAATGCTTTCCATATCAGCTGGTTGGCCAAAAAGATGGACTGGAATTATTGCTTTGGTTCTTGGAGTTATGGCCTCACGGATTTTATTCGGATCGATATTGAAAGTCAACGGGTCAACATCTACCAGAATTGGTTTCAGGCGGAGCAGCACGAGCACCTCGACAGTAGAAATAAAGGTAAAATTGGTGGTAATAACCTCATCGCCGGCCTGAAGATTCAAAGCCATGAGTGCTACCTGAAGCGCATCGGTACCATTTGCGCATGGAATTAAATATGGAACACCCAGATAATCTGCCAGTTCGGCACGAAATTCTTTTACTGCCGGGCCTTTGATAAAAGCTGCAGTATCCAGCACTTCGGCAATTCCTTTATCTATATCCGGCTGTAAACGAAGATATTGAGACCGGATATCAACCATTTCAATTTTCCTCATTCAGCTAAAGTAACCATTTTCGCTCTTTTTTTTATATTCCGATATATGGAATGATATTGATTTGTTAGTATCTTTGTTAATTACTATGGAAGTCATTCAAGCCATCCGAAAATTATTGTTCCTGGAAGATTGTGTGATCATTCCGGGTTTGGGCGGTTTTGTTTCGCAATACCGGCCCGCGGTTATTGATAAACCGACAGGTACTTTTATTCCTCCCGCCAAAGAAATTGTTTTTAACAGCGAACTTTTGCAGAACGATGGCCTCCTCGTGAGTTTTATTGAAAAGCAGGAGGGTATTTCTACGGAGGTGGCGCGTGAGAGGATCGACCAATTTGTTGAAGACTGCAGGAAACAGCTTGAGCAGGGGAACCCGGTTATTATTGATGGCGTGGGGCATTTTGCTTTTGACAGCATGCGTGTAGTTCGTTTTCAGGCAGATGCTGGCACTAATCTTTTTCTCGACTCTTTCGGCCTGGCAGCTTTTCATTTTCGGGAGATTCCACGTGATGGGAATGCCATAATCAATAATGCACTGGTTTATAGCGAGGATGAGTTATCCCGGACAATTGAGTTTTCTGTCACGGAATTAAAAAGACCCAGAAACCACCATAATCTGCGACGCATTGCCATTGCTATGCCTCTTCTCATTGCCTTTTCACTTTTACCATATAATTCAAGAGTTACGGATACCCTGATTACTTCACGGGCATCCATGATTCCTGAACCATCATTGTACCGGCTCAATTATCCCGAGTCACAAAAACGGGACACAGCCAAAGTGATTGAGTTCCCTTTAGCAGAAGCAGTTGTATCTGATTCAGCGACAAAAGAAATTGTGACAAGTGACAAGGTGACCAGTGACATAATAAAGCCGGTGGTGGTTAAACCTGCTGAGGTTAAAACCGAAAAGGTGACCGGTGATAAGGTGACGGGTGACAAGGTAATTGGAAAATATCCGGTAATTGCAGGATGTTTTAAAATCCGTGAAAATGCCGACCGGTTACAGAAACAATTGATTGATAAAGGCTATCCGGCAGATATCGTGCCAACGAAAAACGGCCAGATGTTTAAAGTCAGAATGCAGACATTTGCTACCAAGCGCGAAGCTATTGAGGGCCTTGCACGCTTTAGAAAAGCGGAACCCGCGATGCAGCTCTGGGCAGCACTCTGAGACACGGCCAACTGCTGAAGAGGGAGGACCCACGGGTCCCTCCCCTACAAAATCCAACTGTCAACTGCCTACCGCTACTTCACCACGGCGCCATTCTGCATTGCCTCTTCAGGGGTAACAAAAATCAACCTTCCAAGATTATCTTCGGCTAAAAGAATCATTCCTTTTGATTCAATGCCCTTGATCATGCGTGGTTCAAGATTGGCTAATAAAGTTATCTGTTTTCCGATGATTGCCTGGGGTTCAAAATGTTCAGCAATTCCTGAAACTACCGTTCTGATATCAAGTCCGGTATCAACCTTTAACTTCATTAATTTCTGTGTTTTAGGAACCTTTTCTGCTTCCAGGATGGTAGCGATCCGGATATCCATTGCAGTAAAATCATCATAGGAGATGATTGATTTGGACGGGGCTAATCCTGCTGCTTTTGCTTCATTCATCTTCTTGGTATCGAGTAGTTTTTTTACCTGAAAATCTACCTGAAAATCTTCTACCTTTTCGAAAAGTAATTCAGGTTTCTCCAATTGGTGCCCTCCCGGTATGAGATCCACAGAACCGATGGCCGACCATGGCATTTCCGGAATATTCAGGAATCCGCGCAGCTGCTTCATGGTAAAAGGCAGGAACGAATCGAGGAGGACAGTAAGATTGGCCGTAATCTGCAGGCTTACATGCAGTATGGTCGCAACCCGGTTCGGATCGGAAGGAAAAAGTTTCCAGGGTTCGGTTTCCGCAAGGTATTTGTTTCCGAGGCGGGCGAGGCTCATGGCTTCATTCAGGGCTTCCCTGATGCGAAAGGATTCAAGGCTCTGTTCAACCCTTGATTTGATTGCCTTGATGTCGTTCAGGGTCGCATTATCATAATCGGAGAGTTCATTGAGATCAGGACATTTCCCGTCGAAATATTTCTGGGTGAGTACCAGTGTACGGTTAACGAAGTTTCCCAGAACTGCCACCAACTCATTGTTGTTACGGGTCTGAAAATCTTTCCAGGTGAAATCATTATCCTTTGCCTCGGGAGCATTTGCGGTGAGAACATAACGTAAAACATCCTGCTTGCCGGGGAACTCTTCCAGATATTCATGGAGCCAGACAGCCCAGTTGCGTGAGGTAGAAATTTTCTCTCCTTCCAGGTTCAGAAATTCATTGGCGGGAACATTGTCAGGCAGGATATATTCACCGTGTGCCTTTAGCATTGCAGGGAAAATGATGCAATGAAAAACGATATTATCCTTGCCGATGAAGTGAACCATCCGGCAATCTTCAGATTTCCAGTATTTTTCCCAATCAGGGGTGAGTTCCCGTGTGGCAGAGATGTACCCTATCGGAGCATCAAACCAAACATACAGAACCTTACCATCGGCCCCTTCAACCGGTACCGGAACGCCCCAGTCGAGATCCCTGGATACTGCTCGTGCCTGAAGTCCCTGGTCGAGCCATGATTTGCACTGGCCGTATACGTTTGAGCGCCATTCGGTATGGTCTTCGAGAATCCATTTCCTGAGCCAGGGCTCATGCTTATCAAGTGGAAGAAACCAGTGTTTTGTTTCTTTTAAAATTGGTGCGTTGCCGCTTAGCATGGATTTTGGATTGATAAGTTCCATCGGACTCAATGATGTCCCGCACTTTTCGCACTGGTCACCGTAAGCTTTGTCGTTGCCGCAATGGGGGCAGGTACCATTGATATATCGATCTGCCAGGAACTGCTGATTGGCTTCGTCGAAAAATTGTTCAGTCGTTTTTTCAAGAAACTCACCTTCATCGTAGAGCTTTTTGAAAAATGCCGATGCTGTTTCGTGATGAATGGGAGCAGAGGTGCGATGATAAATATCAAAAGAGATACCGAAACCGGCAAATGCCGCTTTGTTTATGGCATGATAACGGTCGACAACATCCTGGGGGGTAATTCCTTCTGTTTTGGCTTTCAATGTGATAGGCACACCATGCTCATCAGATCCACAAATAAACAGTACATCTTTTCCATTCTGGCGGAGATATCGCGTATATATATCAGCTGGAACGTAAACTCCGGCAAGGTGACCGATATGAACAGGGCCGTTTGCATAAGGCAGGGCGGCAGTAACAAGGTGACGTTTGTAATCAGACATCATTATAAATTAAGAAATGCAAAATTAGAAAAGAAAATGGATGAACGGAAGGATTTTGGGAAAGCAGGAGAGCAGCTTGCAGTGGATCATCTCGAGGCCAAGGGATTTGTCATTTTGGAACGCAACTGGTATTTCAGCCATAAAGAGATTGACATTATCGCCCGCGACAGGAACGACATCGTAGTTATTGAGGTGAAAACCAGGCATGCTCCTGTTCGCGAATTGCCTGAACAAGCGATCAACCGTCAGAAGAGACAATTCCTGATTGCAGCAGCAAATGCCTATGTGAAGTATAACAGGATTACACTGGAAGTCAGATTTGATATTGTTAATGTAGTGTATGAAAGTGGATTACCAAATGTAAGCCATATAAGGGATGCATTTTTCCCTACGCTTTGGTGAGCCAGCGCTTGAGAACCTTACGCATCTCTTCGGTACGGAAGGGTTTGGATATATAATCATTCATACCTGCAGCCAGGCATATTTCACGGTCGCCTTTCATGGCATTTGCTGTAACCGCAACTATATGAACAGGAATGTGCCCGGGCATATTCTTTTCCAGTAGACGTATTTGTCGGGTTGCCTCCAAACCGTCCATCACCGGCATTTGAATATCCATAAATATGAGATCGAAATTTTTGCTTTTAAATTTGTCAACTGCCTCCACCCCGTTTTCAGCGAGCTCGGTCTCATAACCGTATTTCTGCAGATTAAGGAAGGCAATCCGCTGGTTGATTTTATTATCTTCAACCAGGAGAACCGTGATTGGCCGAGGACCAGGTATAATAACATCGTTTTTGCTAACTTCCTCCGACGAATCTTCTTCCCTGGTTATTTGCTTCGTGATTACCTCCAAAGGATCAGGAATTTCAGTATGTACAGCATTGTGAATTACTCGCCAGAGGTCAAGAATCTTTACCGGCTTATTGAGGAATCCCTTGAAGCCACTGCCCGTGAGTTCTTCAGGGGTGATAAGGTCGGCAATTGAAGAGAGCATGATCAGCTTGATATGCCTCAAGGCCGGATCCTCATTTACTTGCCGTGCAAAAGTGATACCGTCCATTCCGGGCATCTGGCAATCTACCAGAACGACATCGAATTCCTCCTCTGAGCCGGCAACATTGCGAAGCAGCAACAGCCCTTTTTCTGCATCATTTACCTGTTCAGGCAAACATTGCCAATATTCAAGGTATTTTCGGAAGACCTTAAGATTTGTCTCATTATCATCGATAACCAGAACACGAAGATCTTTCAGCTCATTTCGATCCGGCCCCGACTGGGCTGAGATGGTGTTATCTTCCAGAAATTGAGCCGAGAACCAGAAGGTGGAGCCTTTACCTACCTCGCTTGTTACGCCTATACTCCCATTCATCATCTCCACGAGCCGCTTGCTGATAATCAATCCTAACCCTGTCCCGCCAAATTTACGGGTCATTGAGGCATCGACCTGAGAGAACGATTTGAACAGTTTATCCATTTGGTCTTGCTGTATGCCGATGCCAGTATCCCTGATCTTAAAAATAAAGCTGTATCGGTTGCCAATTTTTTCCGTGAGGTTGCATGAAATCAAAACATCACCTGAATTTGTAAACTTGATGGCATTATTGACCAGGTTGAGCAGAACTTGTTTCAAACGCAGAGGGTCACCGACCAGCGAATCAGGAATCTTGGTATCAAGGTCGGTAATCAGGTTCAGATTTTTCTGTATTGCCTTCACGGCCATGTTGTCTGATACCTCTTCAACTATCCGGACCAGATCGAATGGAATCATTTCAAGATCGAGCTTATTGGCTTCGATCTTCGAAAAATCAAGGATGTCATTAATAATCGCCAAAAGAGTATTGGCAGAGCTTTCGATAATCTGCAGGTATTCATTCTGTTCTTCGGAAAGGTTCGATTTCATGAGGATTTCCGACATGCCGATGATCCCGTTCATCGGTGTGCGGATCTCGTGAGACATATTGGCAAGGAAGTTGCTCTTGGCCATGTTGGCAGTTTCGGCTTGCTCCTTGGCATTTTGCAAATCGATGGTACGCTCATAAATTCGTACCTCAAAGCCTTGCCGTAAAGTGGTGAACTCACTAGCCACCTTGTTAAAATTATCGGTCGATTCGCGAAGTTCTGAATAGTCATAGGAAGGGAAAAGTAAGCCTTGTTCCCCTTTTACCAGATTTGAGGTTGCCTGATGAATCTCCTTGAGAAACAGGTCAATTGCCAGATAGGAGATAAAGCCGATCAAGCCGACCAGTACAGCAGACAGGCCGACGAAAAGTGCGGGGAATGTTTCTATATTTACGGACCCTACATAAATGGCTGTAATTGAAACCGTTACGATAAAAAGTGCAACGATAACAATGAAGGAGAATTTGAGAGACATGTTAGGGGGCACCTTGATGGTGAGGTTGCGTTTTTTAATTTCCTCATAAATGGAAGAACGTAATGCACCACAGAAGAAATCTGTTATCAGATAAGCCCAATAGGTATAAATGGAGACGGCAAGCAATGCACCAAGAGCAATATATATGGTATAGAGAGGGTCAACTTTACTCATTACAGAATAAAAGGTGAGGATCAGGCCTACCAGCGAGGAATAAGCTAATGATACCTTGAAATTATCCCGGGGAAGCCGTAAGTAGGCCTCCGCAAATTTTGAAAACTGCTCATTACTAAGCCTCTCAACGGGTTTCCAGCTAAGGCCACTGACCAGTGTTTCATTAAGAATTTTGGGGACTTTAAAAAAGCCCCTGATCCCTACGCGGCTTAAAATCCCATAATGCACAAAGTGAAGAATTGTTGTGCAAGTGGTTGAAATTGCCCCGATAAGAATACCTGCATCAAGGATTTCCTTTTCAACCTTGATTAATGCGGAGACAAAAATTATAGCATAGGTAACTGCAAACCACGAACCCATAACTGAAAATAGGGCAACAGCAAAAGTGAAGGAGAACTTTCTGGCCAATCCTGAGAAAATGGTCCGAAAGAATATCCCGGTTAAGCGGTAATCGCTGTACTGTTGAAGTGGCATTAAAGGTTTCTTACCAACAAATCTAAAAAATAATTGACTTATATCAGTAAGTTACATCCTCTTAGTTCAGTATTATCGAATCTTCCCAATACTTCAAAGCTTCCATCGCTGTTTTTTCGTCCGAGATCCTGCGTTTGTATGAAGGAACAGGAGAATTGATTAGCAAGGTCGATGACATCAATTCCTCCTGATTTACCATCCGGCATCCTGCGGAAGGGATCATATGGATCGCGGATCAGTATTTGCATCCAGGAGGGGGTTCGGTAAATGCCATTTCCGGTTGACCAGGCTTGCGAAAGGAGTTCTGTCATGCCGTATTCAGAGCAGATTGAATCCAGTTGAAACGAAGATTTCAGTATTTTGTGAAGTTCATCTCTGGTGAGCTCTTCGCGGCGTCCTTTCATCCCACCGGTTTCCACGATTATGGTATTTTTAAGAGGCATGGGATACTGTGCTGCAAGATCCAGCAGAGCAAAGGTCACGCCGATAAGCATCGTTTTTTGTCTGGTTTTTTCGAGTAATATCAACTTGGCTGCCAGTTCGTTACGGTTGTCCAGATAAAAGCCGCTGTGCGGGTGTTCGCTTTTACTGATAAGATAATCCATCATGAATACCAGGGATGCGTTCGGGCGTTCGAGATAGGAGGGCAATAAGGCCAGGAAACACCATTCAGCAGGATCGCCGAAAAATTGTCGGAAGCCATATTCCAAACTTTCCCGGTAGATTTCGTCGTCGAGAATATAATGTTTGCTGGGTTCAACGCCAGTAGTCCGGCTGGATTCGAATACCCGGGTTTCGACTCCCTGTCCGGTAACCACACGGCGATGTTTGAAAAATTCGATCGGCATAAATGGAATGCTGTCAATAGTTGTAACAGCTGATGGATCGATATCCAGAAGGGCCAGATACTCCTTGTATACCGGGTTTTCTGCAGCCTGATTGCGGAAAGTATTTAAAGTTGCCAACTCAGGGGGTACAGTTGCCAACTCTAAAAAGGATGCCTCCATAGCAGGATAGTTTTAAAGTTGGCAACTCTAATTTGTTAATACCCCCTTATTGCCTTAATGCCCGGAAGTACTTGTCCTTCGATGTACTCAAGCAGGGCACCACCGCCGGTGGATACATAGGAAACCTGGTCGGTCATTCCAAACTGGTTAAGTGCAGCAACAGAATCGCCACCGCCAACCAGTGAGAAGGCCCCTTTTGCAGTTGCCCTTGAAATTGCTTTTGCAACTTCAACGGTACCTTTCTGAAAGTTCGGCATTTCAAAGACCCCCATCGGACCGTTCCAGAGGATAGTTTTTGAATTCTCGATCACCTCAGTGAAATTCTTTATTGTTTGGCTGGCAATGTCAAGCCCCATCCACCCTTCAGGAACCTGATCGATTGGAGAAACAGCGGTCTGTGCATCATTGTCAAATTTATCTGCATTGATTCCATCTACGGGCAGATAGAAATTAACGCCCTTTTCAGCAGCCTTCTCCATCACAGTTTTAGCCATTTCAACAAAATCTTCCTCAACCAGGGAGTTGCCAACATGGCCACCCATCGCTTTGATAAAGGTGTAGGTCATCCCACCGCCGATGATCAGGTTATCAACCTTGCCCAGGAGATTTTCGATGATGGTGATTTTAGTGGATACCTTAGCGCCGCCGAGAATCGCTGTGAAAGGTTTTTTCGGATCGAGCATTACCTTGTCAATGCTGCTGACTTCGTTATCCATGATATAACCGAACATCGATTTGCCCGGAAAAAAATCAGCGATTATGGTGGTCGATGCGTGGGCACGATGTGCGGTTCCGAAAGCATCATTTACATAAATATCGGCCAGTTCGGCCAGTTTTTTTGCAAATTCAGGAATACCTTTCTCTTCATCCTTGTAGAACCTGAGGTTTTCGAGGAGCAGAACTTCGCCTGGTTTCAGTGCGGCTGCCATGGTGTGTGCCTCTTCGCCGATACAATCCGGAGCGAACTTAACATCGACACCGAGTTTGGTTTTTAAATCCGGAATAAGGTGTCTGAGACTATATTTATCTGTCGGACCTTCTTTCGGACGGCCAAGGTGTGACATCAGGACCACTGAACCGCCATCATTAAGTATTTTCTTAATGGTAGGAATGGCTGCCCGGATGCGGCTATCATCAGTAATTTCGAAACTGCTGTTGAGCGGGACGTTGAAATCGACCCGAATAATCGCCCTTTTACCGGCGAAGTTGAAGGAATTCATTGTTAACATAGTGTATCTTGTATTAGAGATGCTTCAAAAAGCCTGACAAAGTTAAAAAATGTTGGTTATTTTTGAGCCAATGCGCTTCAATGAAATACCCGGTCAGGATGCTATCCGAGCACGCTTGCTGCAAGCAGTGAAAACCAACAGGGTAAGTCATGCCCTGATGCTTTCCGGCAGTGCCGGAAGCGGTCATTTTTCACTCGCTCTTGCTCTGGCACAATACCTGCAGTGCACTTCCCCGGTTGAAGATGATTCATGCGGTGTTTGTCCGGCTTGCCACCAGGCCGCACAGTTTGTACATCCGGATATCCATTTTGTTTTTCCGGTTGCGAGAACGGCCAAAATCAAGGATGAACCATCAAGCGACGATTTTATTACCGAGTGGAGGCAATACCTTTCGACCGGGGCTTATCCCTCGTTGGAAGGATGGTATCATGCCATGAATATTGAAAACAAGCAGGCGGGAATTTTTAAAAAAGAGGCCCAGGAAATTCTTCGCAAGCTGAATTTTAAATCCTATCAGTCAGATTATAAGGTGATCATTTTCTGGATGCCAGAAAAGATGAATACCACAGCGGCCAACAAGCTCCTGAAAATTATAGAGGAGCCGGCTGATCACACTGTTTTTCTCTTTGTTACCTGCGGAACCGATGAGATATTGCCGACAATTCTTTCACGAACACAATTAATCAAGGTTCCGAAGATCACTTCAGAAGCACTCTATCAGAAGCTTTTGGCGGAATATCCGGATCAGGAAAAGATTCTGCGCGGTGTGGTTCAGCGATCGCAGGGAGATTATCTCTCTGCCCAGCAGATGATTGATCAGAGTGAGCAGAATCTGCTTAACCGCGACCGGTTTTTTCGGTGGATGAGGATATCTTTTGGTTTGCAGGTCCAGGAAATTACCCAGTGGGTATCTGAGGTTTCCGATATCGGCCGTGAACGGCAGAAATGGTTCCTTCAGTATGCCCTCGGCATGATCAGGAATAATTATCTGGTCAACAGAGGTATGGCAGAGTTGGCTGTCATGGATGATGAGGAAGCCGCCTTTTCAGCGAAATTCAATGCTTTTATCCATTCGGGAAATATTGAGGGATTGATGTCGGAATTTGACCTTGCCATTGCTCAGATTTCAATGAATGCAAATCCGAAAATTCTCCTTACGGATATGAGCCTTCAACTAAATCGTTTGCTCAGGATCCCTGCTGCTGCCGCAAAAGGCTGATGCACACCGCTGCATCACAATTCAGTGGGAATAATTATCTTTACCGCCATGGACACATTACAAGACGCAATACTATTCAGGGGTTGCCCCCATTTAGATACTGAATCGGAAGGAAAACCCTGCCAAAACCAGGAAGGATGCACCAAATTGAGTGTATTCGACTGGCTGAGAGACATACCGCATGGAATCAGCGAAGAGGATTTGGTGGAAGTGAGGTTCAAAAATACACGCAAAGGTTATTACCGGAACGTTAATGCACTGAACCTGGTTCCGGGCGAAATGATCGCTGTTGAAGCTTCGCCAGGTCATGATATCGGAATGGTTTCATTAACCGGTCCGCTCGTTATGAATCAGCTTCGCAAATACCGAATCAATCCTGCTGAATATGAATTCAGGAAAGTTTACCGGAAGGCCAAGCAAGCTGATATAGAGAAATGGAAGGAAGCCATCGCTTTGGAGCATCATACCATGCTTCGGTCAAGGAAGATCACTCAGATGCTTAAGCTCGACATGAAGGTTGGAGATGTTGAATATCAGGGTGATAAAACAAAGGCCATTTTCTACTATATTGCTGATGACCGGGTTGATTTTAGGGAACTGATCAAGTACATGGCAGATGAATTCAAAATCCGGGTGGAAATGCGCCAGATCGGTGCCCGCCAGGAGGCTGGACGTATCGGCGGAATCGGATCATGTGGTCGTGAGTTGTGCTGCTCAACCTGGCTTACGAGCTTTGTTACCGTAACCACTACTGTTGCCAGAAACCAGGAACTGTCGTTCAATCCACAGAAACTCGCCGGTCAGTGCGGAAAACTGAAATGCTGCCTCAATTATGAGGTTGATGCCTATATTGATGCACAGAAAGATTTTCCATCCTCGGAGATTGTATTGGAAACCAGGGAGGGCATGGCCTATCATCAGAAGACCGATATTTTCAAACGCATGATGTGGTACTCTTTTGATTCATCATCGGCTTCGCATCTGATTCCTGTTCCTGTTGAGAGAGTGATGGAAATAATCAAGCTTAACAAGCAGGGAATTATCGTTGAAAAGCTATCCGACATTGATTTGTCGAAAGAGATTAAAGAGGTTGGCTATATGAATGATGCCGGCTCTGAAAGCCTTACGCGATTCGATGATAAGAAAAGAGGACAGCAGCGGCGCCCGCAGGGACCACCGAGACCGCAGGTTCAGCAGAATCAGCAGCCGCAGGAAAATCGTCCGAAAATTACAGTGATCAAAAAATCATGAACCGGCTCACGGGATCTCTGATGTTTTTGGTCATGGCATTTGTTTTTACTGCCTGCGGCCAGAAGGATTTCTATCTCAAAAATGTTCCTATTGAAGCAGGAGTTTGGCCTGCGGCACATTTCTACCGGTTTGAGGTGCCGGTAAAGGATACGGTAGGTACCTACAATATTTATCTGCAGGTGAGAAACGACGGCAGGTACGAGTATTCGAACCTGTGGCTTTTTATTCGGACCAACTCGCCCACTGGTGCAATTTTGCGTGATACAGTGGAATGCCGCCTGTCGAATGCGCAGGGTCGATGGGAAGGCAGGGGTTCAGGAGGGCGTTTCAGCCTGGAGGTTCCTTTGCGATACCGGGTGAAGTTCCCAAATCCCGGAATTTATATTTTCGAGATCGACCAGGGAATGCGGGACAAGGAATTGAAGTATATCACTGACCTCGGATTGAGGATCGAAAAAGCCGGATAATTTTGTCCAGGAGAAATAAAATCAACCGATTTATAGATATGCGGGAATTTCCGCATGTATTTGAGCCCGATGGCCATGCCATTCTCTCAACGGATTATGATATGAAAGGCCGCTGGAACAGTGAGTTTTTCAAAAATGATAATCCGATTGTCCTTGAGCTGGGATGTGGGAGAGGCGAGTATACCATTGAGCTGGCGAAAAGATCACCGGATTATAATTTTATCGGTGTCGATATTAAGGGGGCACGAATGTGGAAAGGTGCCAGCGAGTCGAACCTGCTGAGTCTGGATCATGTTGCCTTCCTGCGTTGCCGCATAGAGTTTCTTTTCCGGATGTTCGCACGCGAAGAGATTAGCGAGATTTGGATTACTTTTCCCGATCCGCAGGCACGAAAGCCACGCAAGCGATTAACTTCCAGCCGATTCATAAATATGTATCTCGAAATGCTGAAACCTGGTGGAAAAATTCACCTGAAAACTGACAGCATGATTCTCCATGAATATACTGTCTCCCTGCTGAAGTGGAATAAGACAGAGCCGGAGAAGTGTACAGCCGACCTGTACTCCTCTAATCTGGTTGATGATATACTCTCTATCCGTACCCACTACGAATCAGGTTTTCTGAAAGCCGGAATGCCGATCACTTATTTGTGTTTTATTCCGGTTCATGGGCACCGGTGGACTGAGCCTCGCGAGGAAATTTCTGAGCCATGAGCGATCCGGGATTCTTCGACGCGGTATTTCAGGTCGTACGTTGTATCCCGTATGGAAGAGTCACCTCTTATGGTGCCATTGCAAGGTACCTGGGATCCCCGCAATCAGCACGCATGGTTGGCTGGGCCCTCAATAAGTCTTTTGATGGTAAGGGGTTTATTCCGGCGCACAGGGTGGTTAACCGATTCGGGCTGCTTACCGGGAAGCACTATTTCGGATATTCAGATACGATGAAGCAGATGCTGGAAAGTGAAGGCATTCTGGTGGAACATGATCAGATTCAGAATTTTGACCAAAAGTTCTGGGACCCGGTAAAAGAAATGCCTGAAGCGGAAGGATAATTGGAGAAAAGATCTTTAATTTTGTCGTTTATTTAAACTAAATAAAAATAGATGAAATTACTAACAGCTTCGGCTGTGCTTGATAGCCTTAAGGAGGTGATAAATCCTGATAACGAAAGGGATATCATCAGCCTGAATATGGTCAGGGATCTGAAGATCGAAGGCCGCAAGGTCAGCTTTTCGCTGGTATTTCCGAAATCCAAAAATCCTTTTGCCCAATCAGTTAAGAAATCATGTGAGCAAATACTGACGGCTCATCTGGGTAACGATCTGGAAATAGATATCAATATTGATGCTCAGCAAGATGTTCATAAAGGAAGGCCTCTGCCCAATGTTAAAAATATCGTGGCCATTGCCAGTGGCAAAGGCGGGGTAGGGAAATCAACCGTAGCGGTAAATATGGCGGTTGCCCTTGCCAAGCTTGGATATTCAGTAGGCTTGATTGATGCCGATGTTTATGGGCCATCAATTCCCAAGATGTTTGATCTGGAAGCAGCAAAGCCGGTCATCAGGCAGGTGGATGGTAAGGACCGGATTATACCCGAAGAAAAATATAACGTCAAAGTTCTGTCGATTGGATTTTTTGTTGACGAGAAAGAGGCACTGGTTTGGCGCGGCCCGGTAGCCACGAGTGCTCTGAAACAATTGATTCACGACGGTTACTGGGGCGACCTGGATTACATGCTGATCGATCTTCCTCCGGGAACCGGCGATGTTCACCTTACGCTGGTTCAGAGTCTTGCAGTTACGGGCGTGGTAATTGTTTCCACACCGCAGGCTGTAGCTCTGGCTGATGCGATTAAGGGAATTAGCATGTTTACCGGAAAATCGATCAATGTACCGGTACTCGGATTGATAGAAAATATGGCATGGTTTACGCCAGAAGAGCTTCCTGACAATAAATATTATATTTTTGGAAAGGATGGTTGCAAGAACCTGGCTGCCTCAATGAATGTTCCTTTGCTCGGTCAGATTCCGCTGGTACAGGGCATCCGTGAAGGGGGCGATAATGGCCGGCCGGTTGCTGACAATGAAAACTCTGTGAGCGGCAGGGCTTTTATGGACCTTGCTATTGAAACCGTTCGCCAGGTGGGCATCAGAAATGCATCATCGGCACCTACGGAGATTGTACAATTATCGCGATAAAACACACAATATTATGGTAACCGACGAAATCAGAGAAAAAATCATTAATGTACTGGAACAGCTCAGGCCTTATCTTCAAGCCGATGGTGGAGACCTGTCACTTGCTGAAATTACGGATGATATGGTGGTCAGGGTAAACCTCACCGGTGCATGCGGATCCTGTCCGATGCGTACGATGACCCTGAAGGCCGGAGTTGAAAATACTTTAAAAAAGCAGGTTCCGGAAGTTAAATCCGTGGAGGCCGTTTAAAGTTCACCGCCCTTTATCATATTGTAAATCTTTGATTTACCAATATCCAGCTTTTTAGCTACCAGCACTACATTGTTATTGTTTTTTTCCAGATAGTGCCGGATGATTTTGCTTTCATATTCGCGCAGGCTCATTTCCTGTGCGAATAGGTCGAGTCCGGTATTGGTTGGACTGAACATTACATCGTCCTCATCAATAATCAGCTGGTTCGACATGACGACTGAAAGTTCCACTATGGCTTTCAATTCCCTTACGTTACCCGGGTATCGGTAAGTGAGCAGTTTATTTCTTGCTTTGGCAGAAAACTCCTTCTTGGGAAGATTGTTTTCCTTGCAGAAATCCTTGAGAAAATATTGAGCCAGGATAATTATGTCATTTTCTCGTTCTGACAGCGGAGGCAGGTTGATTGGCAATCCAAGCAGGCGATAGTAAAGATCTTCGCGGAACCGGCCTTTTTTGACCTCTTCCTGCAGATCCTTATTGGTAGCTGTAATGATCCTGACATCCACCTTTACGACACTTGTACCACCCACGCGGACGATTTCCCTTTCCTGAATTGCGCGAAGAATTTTTACCTGAAGATCGAGCTCCATTTCGGCGATTTCATCAAAGAATATCGTTCCGCCGCTTGCTTCTTCAAATTTTCCGATATTCCTGCTGTATGCGCCGGTAAACGCACCTTTTTCATGCCCAAAGAGTTCGCTTTCCAGCAGTTCACGAGGGATAGCACCCATGTTTACGGCAACGAATGGCTTATCTTTACGGATGGAATTATAATGCACGGTACGGGCAACAAGTTCTTTCCCTGTCCCTGTTTCGCCCCTGATGGAAACCGTCATGTTCTGTACCTGAATCGCTTTTTCAATCAGTGAGTAAACTTTTTTCAATGATTTGCTTTCTCCGATAATCGCCTTGGAGAAATCATATTTTTCCGAGATCTGGGTTTTAAGTTGATTGACCTGATTTCTCAGTTTTTGTGTGGTCTGGATATTATGGATGGTATTCAGCAATCGCTCCTTTATATTCTCATCCTTGGTAATATAGTCGTAAGCCCCTTGTTTCAGTAGTTTTACTGCTGTAGAGATATCTTCCTGGCCTGAGATCATCACGACATGAATACCCGGATCGTATTTTTTTACCTTCTCCAGGATCTCATGGCCATCCATATCTGGCAAACCGAAGTCAAGTGTTACGATATCAGGATTTTCCCCTAATTTATTTAGGAAGCTTTTTCCGGTAAAGAAAGTCTCTACCTCAAAATCCGGATTAAGCCGTAAATGGTGCTCTACCAGTTTGTTATAGAACTTATCATCTTCAACAACGAAAATTTTCATAGGTACTCTGCTGTAGTATAATGTGGTATGGTCTAAGGACCTAAATTACTATTATTTTGAATAGATAAGGTTTTTGTCGGAGTATAAAATAATTTTGCATTGTACAAGTTATGTAGTAGGATTAAACTGATATCTGAATATTGAATAAGTTGTTTCGTTTGGCCATCCCGGTAATCCTGTTGATTATCGGTTCCTGTACGACCAAGAAGAATACGGTCGTTACGCGGAGTTATCATAACCTCACCTCGCATTATAATATCCTATTTAATGCGAATGAATCATATACTCAAGGACTTAAGAAGGGAGAACTGAGTTTTAAGGATGACTATAATTACCAGTTGCCGCTGTTTGCCTATAGTTCAAAGGAGGCAGCCAGGATTATTGCATCCGATATGGATAAAACAGTTAAGAAGTGTTCCAAGGTGATCGGAATGCATTCTATTAAGGTTAAGCCGAAATTGAAAAAGGGCACCCGTAGCGCCGCCGAAAAGGAGTTTTATCGCAAGAATGAGTATGTAAAATGGATTGATGATGCTTTTCTGTTGATGGGCAAGGCCTATTTTTATAAGCGGGATTTTTTCCCGGCAATTGAAACGCTTGATTATGTACTTAGCCAGTTTCCCGACGGCGGTCTGGGCGAGGAGGCCAGTCTTTGGTTGGCGATGTCACATTTGGAACTAAAGCATTATCCTGAATCGCAGCAGATTTTGAACCGTCTACAGGGGGATCCTAAATTCAGTTCCAAACTGCAACCACTGCTTCAGGCCGTTTATGCTGATTGGTATTTGCGTCAGAATGACCTGGTTACTGCCATTCCATTGCTGGAAAAATCAGCATTGAAGTATCCGGATAAAGCCCAGAGAACAAGGATCAGTTATGTTTTGGGCCAGGTATTTGAAAAGGAAAAAGACTCAGCGAATGCGTCAAAATGGTATACCATTGTCAACGACCTGGGACCGGCATATGAGATGGCCTTCAATGCCAGAATCAGCCGCGCAAGATTGTATCAGGGTGGGGCACAGTCAGAAGGAATCCGGAAGGAACTCGAGAAGATGCTGAAAGATGCCAAGAATACAGATTATCTGGATCAGATCTATTATGCGCTTGCTGAGCTTGAAATGAAAGAAGGTAAAACAGCTCAGGCTGTCGCTTTTTATAAGAAATCCATCTGGAGCAATACGACAAATGTTTCTCAAAAGGCGGTTTCATATCTGGCCCTTGCCGTTCATTATTACAGTAAAAACGAATTTATTCCGTCAGGCGCTTATTACGACAGTTGCAGCCAGGCATTGCCCGATACCTATCCTGAATATAATAAGCTGATCACATTTGCCGGAAACGTTAAGTTGTTGTCCGACAACCTTGGTTTGGCTCAGCGTGAAGATAGTTTACAAACTGTGGCCAAGATGCCGCAGGCCGAACGTGATCAATTGATTTCCGGATTGGTGGCTGTCGCGCAGCAAAAAGAAGATTCCATCAAAGCGGCAGAGGAGGAGGAACGGCTCAACGTTCAATCCGGGAGGATGAATGGAATGGGCACCATGACAGGCATGAATAACCGTGGAACTTTCGGTCAGAACCGTCAGGGAACAAACTCCCGCGGAACAGCTGGTTCCATGGGCCAGGATGCAGGTGCCGGCGACTTTTCAGGAGGGGGCGGTTCGCTTACCGGAGCTACCAACTGGTATTTCTACAACCCGGCAGCTATTAGTTTCGGAAGTATTGAATTCATAAAATTTTGGGGGCGCCGAAAGCTTGAGGATAATTGGAGACGGTCCAATAAAAAGGTAATTTCTGAAGCCGGCGATCTGACTTCCGAAGGCGAAACGGGAGAGATCTCAACCCCTGCCGCGACCGCCAAGACCAATACTTTTAAGCCGAATCAGAGAGAGTACTACATGAACGATCTGCCTATAAATGACACCCTGCTGCGGGAATCAAACCAGAGGATTGCCCAGGCTTATCTGAATTCCGGTAAGATTTTTAAGGATGAACTCAACCGCCCGAATGATGCAGTCTATTATTTCGATTTGCTTGCTAAGCGCTATCCGGAAGATGAGCGGGTGCTTTTTGCTTACTATAATATTTATCAGATATATGCAGTACTTAAAAAAGATGCCCAGATAAAGGAATATAAAGATTTGATCCTGACGAAATTCCCCGACAGCCGTTCGGCAAAAATCATCAGTAATCCCAACTATTTCAAGGAGCTGGATGAGGAGAAGGCCTCGGTGATGAAATATTATGAAAAGACCTATCAGGAGTATAAGAGTAAGTCTTTTGCTAATGTCCTGGCAAGTTGTATTAATGCGGATACTGCATTTAAGATCAATCCGATACGCGATAAGTTCGGCTTGCTTAAAATCATGGCCTATGCAAAGCTGAATCCCTCAGACACAGCGGGTCTGGTTAAATCGATCAATGACCTGATCTTTAAATACCCAAGCAGTGAAGTGGCAGATCCCGCTAAAAATTTGTTGAGCTATATTCAAAAAGGCCCTTCAAGCGTTGCCGGCGGAAAATCTGCCCGCAAGGTTCAGATCGGACAGATTGACGGAACAAAGGATCAGGCTGCAGCAGAGTTTGTTAAGGATGATGCTTCAACACATTTTTATGTTGTTATTTTATCCAGTCCAACAACGGATGTTGGAAAGCTAAAGTTCCGGATTTCCAATTTTAATGTTGAGAAATTCGTGGAGGACTTCTTTGAGGTAACCTCAACAATATTCGATTCGGATATGCAGATAGTTACCGTTAAGAATTTTACGAATAGAAAAGCCGGGATGGACTATTACACGGCCATCGTGACAGATCCAAAGGTGTTTGAGGAGATGAAGGAAACCGATTACAGGCATTTTATCATCTCAAAAGATAATTACACCAGATTGTATAAAAGCAAAAACGTTTTCCAGTATTTCCAGTTCTTCCGCGACAATTATCTGAAAGAATAATCTGCTAAAATGACCAAACCCCTTTCCATACTGTGGGCTGATGACGAGATCGACCTGCTGATGCCTCATATTCTTCTGCTTCAGGGCAGGGGTTTTGAGGTGATTACCGCCAACAATGGTGAAGATGCCATCGAGCGGGTAATAGAGCGTGAATTCGATCTGATTTTTTTGGATGAGAATATGCCCGGTCTCACCGGATTACAGGCCCTCAGCCGGATAAAGACGATCAGGCCCAATATCCCTGTGGTCATGATCACGAAGAGTGAAGAAGAGGATATTATGGATGAGGCAATTGGCTCCAAGATAGCAGATTACCTTATTAAGCCGGTCAATCCAAAACAGGTACTGCTTACCATAAAGAAATTTGTGGATACCAAACGGCTCATCAGCGAAAAAACTACCTCAACCTACCAAACCGAATTTGGTAAGATCGGTATGCAGATCAGTGAAAGCTTATCATGGGAGGATTGGATTCAGGTATACAAGAAGCTTGTTTATTGGGAATTGGAACTTAAGGGGTCGGTAGAAACTCCGATGGATGAGGTTTTCAGAATGCAGAAAGCCGAAGCTAATCAGAATTTTATCCGGTTCATCAGGAAAAATTATGTCAGCTGGTTTACGAAGGATTTTGGCAACCGTCCGGTTTTCTCACCTGACATTATGAAGCATAAGGTGTTCCCTCTAATGGCGAGAAATACTCCGGTGGTAATGCTGGTTATTGACAACCTGCGCTATGATCAGTGGAAGGTTCTGGAGCCGATTATTTCGGAAACATATACAGTTGAGCAGGATGACATCTACTTCTCGATCTTGCCAACGGCAACGCAATATGCAAGAAACAGCCTTTTTGCCGGCCTGATGCCATTGGCCATTTCAAAAATGTATCCCGATATCTGGATGGAAGATTATGAAGAGGGAAGCAAGAACATGCATGAAGAGGAGCTTCTCCGGAGCCTGATGCAACGGTTGAAAATGCCAGACAAATTTGTCTATGATAAGATCAGTACCAACCGTGCCGGGAAAAAATGGGTGGAACACCCCAATGAGTTGACGGATATGCCTTTATCGGTATTGGTATATAATTTTGTAGATATGCTTTCCCATGCGCGTACTGAAACGAACATGATCCGCGAACTGGCAAATGATGAGGCCTCCTATAGAACCCTGACTCACACCTGGTTTATTCATTCTCCGCTTCTGGAGCTGTTGCGTGAACTGGCGAAGAAGAAGGTTACCGTGGTGATAACGACTGATCATGGAACCACCATGGTGGAAGATCCTGTAAAAGTGATCGGCGATAAGCTGACAACCACAAATCTCAGATATAAGCAGGGTAAAAATTTGAACTATAACCCCAAAGAGGTATTTGAGATTACCCGGCCTGAAGATATTCAGCTGCCAAAATCAAATGTGAGCAGTAGTTATATTTTTGCCACAGGGGCGGATTTTTTCGCCTATCCGAATAACTATAATCATTACGTAAAATATTACCGCAATACCTTCCAGCATGGTGGAGTGAGTCTGGAGGAAATGCTGGTGCCTTTTATAGTACTTCAGCCGAAGTGATGAGTGTATGAAAGAGATGCTATTTCATGCCAGACGTTTGTCTGATCTGGACGGAATTGCCGGCAACCTGATAAGAGCTGCCGGCGGAGAGAGAATATTAGCCTTTCATGGAGATATGGGAGTGGGTAAAACCACACTTATCCGGGCTATCTGCCGGAATCTGGGTGTAAAAACAGAAGTTACGAGTCCCACTTTTGCACTGGTGAATGAATACCCCATCGATAAAGGTTTGGTATATCATTTTGATTTTTATCGGATAAATAAGATCAGCGAGGCGTTGGATTTTGGCATCGACGAGTATTTCGACAGCGGCGCATGGTGCCTGATTGAATGGCCGGAAAAAATTGAGGACCTCTTGCCCGAGACGGCGACAGCAGTATATCTTTTAGAAAATCCTGATGGAAGCCGGACGATAAGAATTCAGATTCCTGAATAACTTAGATATATCGGATATTTTGTAAATTGCCTTCTTAACGGAGGTGATTTTAAATAATATGGAAGAGTCTGGAAAGCCCTCATCTTTCTTTCAGCATAGCATGATGCCCAAGGAAGAGACCCTTGATCGTGAGAAAAGGGAAAAGCGTTTTGTGATAGGATTGCCGAGGGAGACTGATCCACTTGAAACCAGGATTTCCCTTACACCACAGGCTGTGCATCTTCTTGTGGAAGTGGGCCACAGGGTCTTGATCGAGCGCGGTGCCGGAAACGGACCCAAGTTTTCCGATCATGATTATTCCGAAGCCGGAGGTGAACTCCTCGATAATAAGTCTTCCGTTTTCGAGGCCTCCATCATTCTTAAAGTATCACCGCTGACTAAATCGGAGATCGACTTGCTCGGTCCCGGAAAAACAATCATTACCGGCCTCCAGCTTGCAACGCGGGACGAAGCTTATTTTCAGGATTTAATTCGTCACAAGGTTACGGCAATAGCTTTTGAACTTATCAGGGATGAGGCACAGGAAGTCCCTGTACTCCGGTCAATGTGTGAGATTGCAGGTACTGTGGCTGTAAGTACCGGGGCAGGATTGCTCGGAAGCGAGGGGAACGGTAAAGGAATTATGCTTGGTGGGATCACCGGTATTACTCCTACCGAAGTGGTCATTCTTGGCGCGGGCACGGCAGCCGAAAATGCTGCCCGAACAGCTCTGGGCATGGGTGCTATTGTTAAAGTATTTGACCGCTCTATCACCAACCTGCGATCCCTGAAACATTTTATCGGCCAGGAAATCTTCACTTCCGTCATGCATCCGCCAGTACTTAAGAAGGCCTTTGAAACGGCCGACCTGGTCATCAGCACACTTCAGCGGCTTCATCAGGAATCGTTCTACCTGATTCCGGAAGATCTGGTGATGTCGATGAAACCCGGATCAGTGGTTATCGATATCCATGTTGATCAGGGCTCCAGCTTTGAGACAGGCATCTTTACTTCACGCGAACAGCCGATATTTACACGTCATGGAGTGGTTCATTATATGGTCCCCAATCTCCCGGCGAAAGTTGCCCGCACTGCTTCTATTGCCCTCAGCAATGTGCTGATGCCGTTGCTTCTGGATAAAGGTAAATGCGGAGGGATACTGCAGCTCATCAAGGACGATCTGGGAGTTAGGCAGGGGGTATACATGTATAATGGAATTCTGACTAATGAATTGATAAGTAATCAGTTCGGAATCACATCCAAAGATATCGACCTGTTGCTTTCGGCTTTCTAAAATACTGCTCTTACCTGTAGCTGTGCGTTATGCACCGCCTTGCCGCCGCGAACAATCCTGCCTTCATAGATACCCTCGAGAATCAGGTTTTTTCCCAGCTTATAACGCGCCGAAAGCTGTGCAACTCCATTTGGCCCATTGCCTAATCCGCGAAGCATGGCATAGCCTGACGGGGAATCAGCCAGCCCATCAAAATTGACATTTACATATTGAACTGAAAGGCTGATCTGACCCTTTTCAGGTATCTGGGCGGTAAACACTGATTCCAGGCGGTTAGACAGCAAGCCTGCTCCATCGCTTTTATTCTTTTCCGATCGTAATTCCCAATCCATCCCGATCCTGAAATTTGTGCCCGCCTGGTATTCGATACGGAGCAGCTGTGACTTGCCTGAGAGGGTATAATTTCGTGCGGCAAAGAATTCTGATATGGATTCCTTTCGTGACCAGTCACTCGTTGAATTCAGCTGCCACGAAGGGTGAAAGCGGTATCTCAGCTGAAGTGAATTGGACCAGACAACCTGTCCGTC
Organism: uncultured Bacteroidota bacterium; assembly: GCA_903919065.1. Taxonomy (GTDB): domain Bacteria; phylum Bacteroidota; class Bacteroidia; order Bacteroidales; family UBA12481; genus UBA12481. Next base: position 13,369 of record CAIXHD010000302.1, on the reverse strand, counting down.
GGCCCCGTTAAGCAGTGTGGTTCGGGTAGCAAGTTTCTGAGTGATCAGATCGGCATTGAACTTCAACCCGGAGCGATTAAACGACAAAGTATGGCGCAGCTGAGAGTTGAGATTTATGAGCCGTTGATCAGTGGGGTTATTGGTAAAAGGATTGATCAGGAACAGATAGTCACCCCGGGGTGTTTTTTTATCGATCCGATAGGCTAATTGGCTGGTGAATTTCGAGGCAAAACCTTTTTTCGGCTGAATAGTAAATACTTGGTTAAAGCGATTGACGAGTGTAGGGAGAAATTCTGTTCCGAGCCTGAAGATCCGGATAAATGCTGCCTGATCTTTGAAAAATGCTGTTTCAAATTCATTGAGTTCCTTGATACCATTGTTATTATAGTCCTTCCAGGTATAATAACCCTGACCTGCAACCACCTCTAGATAGGAATACTCCGGCTTGCGATCGTACCCGGATCCCACTTCAAAAAATGTTTGCGACTTGATCAATCCTTTCCATGCCTGCCAGCGGTTATCTATTCTTCCGGTAACGGTTTTGCCGGTTTCCCCGGTGGTGAGGCTGCCGGAATCGGCCTCCAGTGCCCGGATATGGATTCCAGCCCGGAAAGGCATGGCCGGGTTTTTCGAAATATCCACCCAGCTTTCGGCATCCCAGGCTCTGGAATAGGTCATCAGCTGGCCGGCTACAGGAAGCTTATCTGTACGTTCACTAATTCTAACCATCCACGGCTGGCGGTCGTTTTTTTTCTCCGATGCCTCAAGGCTGAATTCCTGAAATGCCTGACTGTTTCCAAGCAAGGTATCATTGCCCGGCTTCTGCCACCGGTTATTTTCAGCATTTTCAGCCAGCACAACATTTACTTTCCCCCATTCGCGACGGTAGCGGACCGTATGCCTTAAGAAGGCTGTATTCCGATAAGAATCGGCGGAGCGAAGATAACTTCCCGACCAGGATGTCTCCCATTTTTTTCCCCGCATCCGGCCGTTAGTAAACTGGCGAAATCCGGAATAAGCTGTTTGAAGATTAAGATATTCAAGCCGGTATGAAGCTTGCAGACTGTCCTTGCCCGACAGGCTAAGTCCGGATTCGACAAAATTCTCCTGCTGGGATACTCCAGTGGAGGCCAGGTTCCAGTCACGCTCAAACTCCACCTCCCGAAACCGCTCAACCGGATCGAACCTCAACCCGGAGAACCGATAGTTGACAAAAGAATTCAGCATCAGGCTACTGTCGCGTTTAAGAAAATCCTTGCGAGACAAATTTGCTTTCATTCCCATACCGGTATTGTTTCCGTCGTCCTGGGAAGAAAAGGTGTTTTTGTCGTTTCGGGTTAATGACCATTCCATGTCCATGCGCATATGCGAACCGAGAGCTTGTCGGGTTCCGGCGGAAATCACCTGCTTATTCTGTGGCATAACCAGTTTACTTACTGGCTCATAGCTTCCTTTAAGGATACCATTTTCCGGAGCCACCCATTGGAATACCCGTCCGTTGGCGGTTGATTGCACGGGTTCATAATTGCCATTTCCGGCACCGACAAACGAAAATCCGGCTTCGTACTTAGCACTGTCGGCGTTAAAGCTCTGAATCAGAACGCTATCATACCGGACGCCGAGGACTGTTGTATCGGCCATTTTATAAAATACGCGGTCGTTACGGAACAGTGATTCACGAATCGCGCTAACCCTGGCAAGATTGGAATTGTCGCCGATGGAAGCCAGAAGCTGTTTGTTTCCTTCGGTCAGGTCCTGAAGCAGCGGTTGGTTCTTTGCATCATTCTCAGAAAACAGGTTCAGGTACCAGCTCCCGTTTTTTGTTGTCCAGCTATTCTCATTAAATAACAGAAAGCGTGAATAGCTGCGCTCGGTATATTCGAACTCAGCCACTATCCTCTTATCCTTAGTAATCAGGTTTTTCGGGGTAAACCTGATTTCCGCAGTATTATAATCGATGGTATAATCCGACTCTTCTCCCCGTATGAGTGGTTGTCCGTCGATATAAACTTTTTCACTGCCTGCGATCACCTGTATATAGGTCTCCCCGGTTGCTCCGGTGAGCATATAGGGTCCCTGGTTTCCTTCACTGCCCTGAATGTGATTCCGGGCATATTTCCCTTTTACCACAGCAGCGCTTGTGCTCGTCCGGAAAGTTGAACTGCCTGATTTTGCCGGAGTCTCGATAGTGAACCGGGCTCCCTGCACCCGCTTATTCATCTGCAAAAAATATCCGGTGGCCGGGTGCAGATCGAAGTCGCCGGCCAGAATCTCATTTCTTTGACTGTAAATGCGCATGAATACCTTGTCGAACTCCTGAATTTGCTGGGTATTACCTTCGGGCTGAACTGGCATATTGGCGTCGGTGAGAGTTGCCTCGATCCGGTAGTCCTTATTCAGCTTGCCTTCCAGCTGCAGGTTCAGGTTTGAGGTGAGCGAAGCATCTCTGGTATTGCCCATGGCCACACCGCGCGAAAGGCTGCCGCTGCTGCGGAGGGAACCTTCCGAGAGGCGGTCGTATTTTTCACCCGCATTTAATCCGTAAGGAATTTTGTATACCGGGGTACTGATCCGGTTAAAGTCGGGACTTTTATGCGAATACACCTTACCGAGAGAAAACGGGAAAACCGAATAACTTACGATCAAAGTATCAGAATTCGTGGTGAGGGACGGGGTCCCCGCCTTCGCGGGGATGACAAAAGAAGCATTATCGGGTATGGGGTTTGGGGTATGGGGTTTGAGGATAAAGAGTGCATTTATCCAGTCGATGGTGTAGAGGCTGTCGGGAAGCGGGAGGTTATTTTTTTGATAAACTTTCCAGGAGTTGGGGACGAGTGATAGGGTGTCAATCAGGAGAGTGTCGGATTTAACAGGGAGTACGACTTTTCTTTGAGTTTGAGACTTTAAGGCAGAGGGCAGAAGGCAGAAGGCAGAAATTAGTAAGAAGTATCTGAAGAGAGGAAAGTTAAAAGGGGGTGATATTTGGGGGGGGTAAGGCATTGATCAAAAGTAGACAAAAGAAAAATTAAGAAGGTTGAGGGCCGGGGCCAGTTTTGATTTTTGAAATTACAGGATCAGGTATCGGAACAACGCTTGGGCTTCTGTGATCTGTTATAACGGATAAACTGCAGATAACTTATCTGCCCCCGGGCGAAGTTCGCATCCAGACATGAAAACCCCCAGACTGAAGTCTGGGGTTAGTCATATCGCTCTGTGTCAGAAGCATGACTAACCCCGAATTTCAACCTGGGGGCTTTGGCCGACTTGCTAAGTCCGAAGTTGAGCTCAACTACACTTCAGAATACTTCATTTTTCAACTTCAGCATTCAGAATTGGTCTTCGAATCTCAACCTTCTTACTTCAATGGGTCTACCACTTGGGTATTTCCCTCCCCGGTGTCCAGGGATATCCGAGTTTGTCGAATTCCTTTTTGAGGTTATCAACCGACCCTTTAATCTGCTGGATCTGCGGAAGGATTTTAGTCATTTCGCTGGCAACTATATCGTATTGCTCAACAGCACTTTCAGGAACATCCTGATTTGCACTGATATAGCGAGCACCTCCGATGCGTGAAGCCAAACCTGGCTCGGCTGCATCCTGCAAACGGCTGATGATTGGGTTACCATTAAAACGGATGCCGAGATCTTTCAGCTGCGTCTCAAGAGATTTCAGTTCCTTCAGCATGTTTTCCGATCCACCGTAAGTGAATACCAGTTGTTTGCCATACTGAACGGCTGTGGATAGGGATTCCATTTCCGCCTGGCTGGCACTTACCGTATTGCCCAGCTTGCTTGCTTTTTCGATGAAAGCAATAACTGAGGCACGGTCTTTGGCCGGCAGTGTGAAATTATTGATCAGTCTGACGGAGAAAGGCTCTGGCCCGGCCAACTGGGTAACTGTTCCAGCAACATTGCGGGCCAGCTCAACGGTATATTTTCCGGGAAGAGCGGTTACTGGTGCCGGTGGTGTACCCATCGGGTTTGCCTTACCATAAACATTCACGTTTCCTTTAACCTCCTGATCATAATCCCAGGTGAGTTTTGAAATGCCGGTTTTTTCTCCGGTTTTCATCACTTTAACCACTTTTCCGGTGGCATCTTTAATGGTGAAAATCAGGAATGCAGACTGTTCTTCTTCCTCAGCGCGAAGATCAGCGTAGGTTGGGTACGGAGGATTTGTACCATCCTTGCGTGCTTTTGCCTGGGCTTCCTTGCGGATCTGTTTCAGGGTTTTGTTCTGGTCCTTAACGAAATAGGTAAAAGTTACACCGTAAGCAGGGTTGGGTGCACTGAAATAGGCATGTCCCTGGCCATATTTTCCGCCGGTCTGACTAAACATGATACCCTCCTTGATAGGATAAAACATAGCATCCTTATCGAGGTCGGCAGGCGTAAAATTCCTTAACAGGGTATAATCATCGAGAATATAGAATCCGCGGCCGAAACTGGCAAGTACGAGGTCATTTTCACGTTCCTGAATTGCGATATCATAGATGCATGTTGTGGGCAGACCTGATTTTATCTGCATCCATTTTTCGCCACCGTTGATTGATATCCAGAATCCGAATTCAGTACCCACAAAAAGCAGGTCTTTTTTAATGCGATCCTGTTGAATTGCATGAACCATACCATTTTCCGGCAGATTGGCTGACATGGACTTCCATGTTTTGCCTAAGTCGGTACTTTTGAAAAGGTAAGGTTTGAAGTCGGCGCGTTTAACATTATTAAAGCTGACATACAATGTGTTCTCGTCGAATCTGTCAGCCAGGATATAACTTACATAGGTCATATCGGGCACGCCAGGAATGGATTCAATCTTGGTCCAGTTTTTACCGTCATCGGTGGTTATCTGGATCAGGCCATCGTCGGTTCCGACAAAAAGAGTCCCTTGTTTAAGGGGGGATTCAGCCAATGCAACAATATTTCCCCAAACCGATGTTGAATTATTTTTAGCAACGGCATCAATATTCTGAACAACACCCATAACCGGAAGCTTATTGCGGTCCATCTGGCGCGAAAGATCCGGGGAGATTACATCCCATTTATTGCCGTAGTTTGGCGATTTAAATAGTTTGTTAGCAGCGAAATAGAGGGTTTTATGATCGTATTTCGATATGAGTATAGGTGCGTTCCAGTTCCAGCGATAGGCATCGCCGAGTGGTTCCTGCGGTTGAATGCCAACAGCTTCCCCACTTTTGCGGTCATACCTTACCAGGCCGCCGAACTGTGATTCCGAATAAACAATATCCGGATTGGTTGGATCAACCTGTTGGAAAAATCCGTCACCGCCACAGGTCACCCACCAGTCGTCGTTTACCACACCGATATTGCGAATGCTGCGGGAGGGTCCGCCGAATGAATTGTTGTCCTGAGTTCCGCCGTATACATTATAGAATGGGGTATCGTAGTCGATGGCAACACGATAGAACTGTGTTACAGGCAAGTTTGATTTATACAGCCAGGTTTCAGCACGGTCGAATGATTCATATACGCCGCCGTCACTGCCAATAATATAATGTTCCTTATCGCGTGGATCCATCCAGAAACAGTGGTTGTCGACATGTTTTTTGTTTTCTCCCAGTGCGCGCCAGGTGCGACCGGCGTCATCGGTAACCTGAGCAACAGTTTCCATAGCATAAACGCGGTCAACATCCCATAAATCGCAGTAAATACGATTGTAGTACTGGCCGACACCTGACTGGTGGTCGCTCATTTTTTCCCAGGAAACACCGCAATTGGTGGTACGGAAGATTCCTCCATTTGATTCTGCGGCTTCCACCACTGCATAAACCACATCCGGATTAACAGGGGAAATTGCCAGACCGATACGGCCAAGATCGCCACCCGGAAGGCCACTGTTGATTTTGTTGAATGTTTTACCGGCATCGGTAGTTTTATAAATAGCCGATTCCGGACCTCCGTCAACGAGTGTCCATACATGGCGACGACGCTGGTAGGCAGTAACATAGATTACATCAGGATTTCTTGGGTCCATTTCGATATCCGAAACGCCGGTGTTTTCGCTGATATCCAGAATTTTAACCCAGGTAGTCCCACCATCGGTGGTTTTATACAATCCGCGGTCGCCACCCGGTCCCCACAACGGACCCTGGCAGGCAACATAAACGACATCTGAATTTCTTGGATCGATACGAATACGTCCGATATGTTCCGATTTTCCGAGGCCCATATTCTTGAAAGAGCCTCCGCCATCGATGGATTTGTAGACACCATCGCCATAACCGATGGCCCTTTGTGAATTATATTCACCGGAACCCACCCAAACAATCAGCGGATTGTTCTGATCGACAACTACCGGCCCGACTGACCAGGCACCGTAATTGTCAAAAACCGACTGCCAGGTGGTGCCGTTATTGGTGGTTTTCCATACGCCACCAGCAGCAACGCCGACATAATATTCACTGTAATTTTTCGGGTTTACCGCAATGTCGGCTATACGGCCGGAGGTGAATGCGGGACCTATGCTGCGGAATTTCAATGAACTGAATGTTGATGAAGAAACCGGATCCTTCTTCGGCTCCTCCTTCGCGGTTTTCTTGTCAGCAGCCTGAGCAAAACCGAACATCAGGCCAAAAATGAGCACAGTCATCAGGCCTTTCAGCAAGTTTGATAATTTAATCATGTTCGAAACGTTGTTTAGTTTTAAGATTGCAAGGTACAATTCTCTGAAAGATGGTCAGGCGGAGGCCGGTTAAAAAATGTTAAAGTGCGATTGCGTATATTTACCAACTGAAATAATTTAATCGATATGGCAAAGAAAATCCTTGCCCTTGCTTTCCTGTTCTTCCCACTTCTTCTTTCCGCACAAAGTATTAAAGACACCTGTCTGTCGCTGAACATGTTTTCGTTTCATGTGAGCGGACACATTCCTGCCGGGGATATCGGGCAGAGGTATGGATTAAATGCCGGAGTTGGAGGTTCCTATTGGTTTAAGACAAAAACGAACTGGTTGATGGCGGCTGATTTTACCTACATTTTCGGAGAAAATATCAAGGAAGACAGCGTTCTCGACGGGCTAAAGGACAAGGCTGGATTTTTTATCACAAATAACGGATCCCAGATGTATCCTACCATTAGTGAGCGCGGATTTTATGCCGGCCTTCGACTTGGTAAGGTTTTTCCGGTTTTCGGGCCGAATCCGAATTCGGGATTGATGGTAACAGCCTCCGCAGGACTGCTGCAGTATAAGACTTTTTATCGGCTTGAGGAGAACAGTATTCCCGTTTTGGCTGATAATTATACCAAGATGATCGATTATCTGACCAATGGTTTTGCCATGGAGCAGTTCATCGGCTATCTTCATCTGGATAATAAAGAACCTATAAATTTCTACGCCGGGTTTGAGTTTCATGAAGCGTGGACGATGGGCCGGCGCGATTGGCTTTATAATCTGCAAGGACCTGACAACAAAGCCCGACGCGATTTTCTTTTCGGCATCCGTATAGGCTGGATATTCCCGGTGGGCAAGAAAACGACTGGTACCTACACTTATTTTTAGCGCCTGTGCTGTTGATTTATCAGATCGGAATCAGGTTTTATTACCTGGTTATTTTGATGGCCTCCCCATTTTCGCGCAGGGCTTCGCAATGGATCTCGGGCCGGCGTGAGAATAAATCCCTTATATCATTATGGAGTTCTGATAAGAGCAGGCGTACCCTGTGGATGCACGTTTCTTCGCTCGGTGAATTTGAGCAGGGCCGGCCTGTGATGGAGCGCTGGAAGGCAGAGTTTCCGAATGACCGGATAATGCTGAGTTTTTACAGCCCTTCAGGATTCAATATCCGAAAGAACTATCCGCTGGCCGACCTGGTTTTTTATCTCCCGCTGGATACGCCAAAGAAAATGAACAGACTGCTGGATCAGCTCCAGCCCGATATTTTCATACTCGTTAAATATGATTTCTGGCCCAATCTGCTCCGGGCTCTTCATCAGCGGAAGATACCGTCTTTCCTCATTTCCGCTCGGTTCCGCAGGGATCAGTATCTCTTCAAATGGTGGGGTTCTGCTTTTCTCCGGCAGCTCCGGGTTTTCAGATGGATCTTTGTGCAGGATGAGGCGTCGGAAAAGCTGCTTAAGAGCTTTGATTTTAGTCAGGTGGTTGTGGCGGGAGATACGAGGGTTGACGCGGTTATGAATAAAGGCACAAGGCACAAGGCTCAAGGCTCAGGGGAAGGCACAAGGCTCAAGGCTCAAGGCACAGGGGAAGGCTCAAGGCTCAAGGCTCAAGAAGGAAGTGAAGGGATAAGGAATAAGGTGATAATCGGGGGGAGTACGTGGCCGGAGGAGGAGAGGATGCTGGCTAATTTGTGGAATTCGGAAGAGTTCAAAAAGAACAAGGGGACTAAGGGGACCAAGGAGACTAAGGAGAACAAGGGGAACAGTGGGAACAATGAGGACAAGGATAACAAGGATAACAAGGGGAACGAGGAGGCAGAGGATAGCTGGAAGCTGGTGATTGCTCCGCATGATATCTCGGAGAGTCATTTAACAGCGATTGAATCGCTTTTCGGTGGAGAAGCAGTGAGGTTAAGTCGTTGTCAGGCGAGCATGCCCCAGGTATTGAATGAGCATTCTATTATTCTTATTGATTCTATAGGTCTTCTGTCTTCGTTATATGAATGGGCAGATATCGCCATAATCGGTGGTGGATTCGGGAAAGGTATCCATAATACTTTGGAGCCGGCGGCATATGGACTGCCCATTGTTTTTGGTCCGAAATGGACAAAATTCAGGGAAGCGGAGAGCCTGATAATAATTGGGGCCGCATTCCAGGTAAATGATCAGGAGAGTTTTTCTTCAACAATAATAAGGCTGTGTTCAGATGCTGTTTTCCACGCTGAATCAGGTATTCTGGCTATCAAATACATGGAAAGTCAGAGGGGGTCTACTGATCTAATAATTAGATGTTTATTGGAAAAATGGTGAACAATACCTGTTCATAAATGGATATGAACAGGACAAACCATTGGTAACCAATAACGTTAAGACCTTATTATTCCAAATGTTAGTAAAATTGATTTTTTGGTTTGCTCGGTCCGAGTAAATTTGATATCAGGGCGGAAGGCCCCTAAAATCTAAATCCTTTTGTCTAACCCATTGAGAAACAGATGTTATCAGTGCCATGTATATAGAAGAAATGTCAGTCAGAACAGAAAAAGGTCGCAAGACCAACAGTTTGGAGGAGGCGGTAGAAGCTTCGCGCAAGTATTTTAAAGGTGATGACCTTGCGGCTACCGTTTGGGTAAACAAATATGCGCTGAAGGATTCAGCCGGGAATATCTACGAATTATCCCCCGATGATATGCACCGGAGGATGGCTCATGAGATTGCCAGAATCGAAAAGCGTTATCCCAATCCGATGATGGAGGAGGAACTTTACCAGCTCCTGAAGGACTTTACCTATATTATCCCCCAGGGTGGTCCTATGACAGGAATCGGCAATCCGTTTCAGATATCTTCATTATCGAACTGCTTTGTGATTGGTAACGATGGTGCATCTGATTCTTACGGCGGCATCATGAAGATCGACCAGGAGCAGGTTCAGCTGATGAAGCGCCGTGGAGGTGTTGGCCACGATTTGAGCCATATCCGTCCGACGATGAGTCCGGTTATGAACTCGGCTCTGACCTCAACCGGTGTTGTTCCATTCATGGAGCGATACTCCAATTCCACCCGGGAAGTTGCCCAGGATGGCCGTCGGGGTGCCCTCATGCTCAGTATATCAATTAAACATCCTGATGCTGAGAATTTTATCGATGCAAAAACTGAGAAGGGTAAAGTAACCGGCGCAAACGTATCCGTAAAAATTACTGATGAGTTTATGCAGGCGGTGGTCAGTAATGGCCGTTTTAAGCAGCAATTCCCTATCAAATCTGATAATCCAAGTCATTTAAAAGAAATTGATGCCAAGCCATTGTGGGAGAAAATCATTCACAATGCATGGAAATCCGCTGAACCCGGTGTATTGTTCTGGGATACTGTAATCAAGGAATCTATTCCTGATTGTTATGCAGATCTTGGCTTTGAGACGGTTTCAACAAATCCTTGCGGCGAAATACCTCTTTGCCCATATGATTCCTGCCGTTTGCTGGCTATCAATTTATACTCTTATGTAGATAATCCTTTTACTCCGGATGCCCGTTTTGATTTCGAGAAGTTCAAGCAGCATGTTCATTATGCTCAGCGCATGATGGATGATATTATTGATCTGGAAGTAGAAAAAATCGAAGGCATCATCGGAAAAATCAATACCGATCCGGAAGATTATGAACTGAAGCGTGTGGAGATCAAGCTTTGGGAAAATATCAGGAAAAAGACTGAACAGGGACGACGCACCGGTATCGGTATCACTGCTGAAGGTGATATGCTTGCTGCACTTAACCTGACTTATGGCAGCGACATCGCCACTGATTTTGCAGTTGAAGTTCAGAAAACACTGGCTGTTGAAGCTTACCGCTCATCAGTGAATATGGCCCGCGAGCGTGGCGCTTTCCCAATGTATGATACCAAGCGTGAAGTCAATAATCCATTCATCAACCGGATTAAAGAAGCCGATCCTCAATTGTATGAAGAGATGACCGTTGCAGGCCGTCGAAATCTGGCTCTGCTGACCATTGCACCAACCGGAACTACGAGCCTTATGTCGCAGACTACCAGCGGTATCGAACCAGTATTCCTGCCTGTATATCGCCGACGCCGCAAGGTGAATCCAAACGATCCTGAATGCCAGGTAACTTTTGTTGATGATGTAGGCGATTCATGGGAAGAATATAATGTGTTCCATCACAAGTTCATGGACTGGTTAACGATCAACGGATATGATACCACCCATGTGCGGAGTTATGGTCCTGCTCAGATAGACGAGCTGGTGAAAAAATCGCCTTATTATAAATCCACCTCTGCCGATATCGACTGGGTGGCAAAAGTCCGCATGCAGGGCGCTGTTCAGAAATGGGTAGATCATTCCATTTCAGTTACTGTTAACCTCCCAAATGATATTGCAGAAAGCACGGTTGCCGATGTATATCGTACCGCTTGGGAGCATGGCTGCAAGGGTGTTACTGTTTATCGCGAAGGATCGCGCGACGGTGTATTGATCAAGCATAAAGAGAAAGAAGGCGCTAAGGAAGAGCAGACACATAAGCACGAAGGACATAAGCGTCCCGGGGTGCTTGAGGCCGAACTGCTCCGTTTTAAAAATGAAGATCAGGATTGGATCGCCTTTGTTGGAATGATGAATGGCCTTCCGTATGAAATCTTTACCGGTCGTGCGGAAGAGGATACACTGGTGATCCCGAAATCCATAGCACACGGACAGATTATCAAGGTAAAAACAGGAGAAGGAGCACGTTACGATTTTCATTATACCGATAAATACGGTAACCCATGCACAGTAGGCGGGTTGTCGTATATGTTTGATAAGGAATTCTGGAATTATGCCAAGCTGATTTCCGGTGTTTTGCGTCACGGTATGCCAATACCATACGTTGTCACACTGGTTTCATCGCTGAGTCTCGACAATGAAAATATCAACTCCTGGAAAGCCGGCGTTGCGCGCGCTTTGAAACAGTTCATTCCCAATGGCACCAAAGCCTCCAAGGGTGAGCATTGCGAAGAGTGCGACGGCGACGAAATGATTTACCAGGAAGGGTGTTTGATTTGTACCAGCTGCGGACACTCGAAGTGCGGATGATTTAGGGCAGATGGCAGAGGGCAAAAGGCAGAAATTAGTCAGAAGAAATAAGTTAAAAGAAAAAGGTTAAGTACCAGGTCAAGTACGAAGACCCTTACTTCTTGTTTCTTTTTTCTTCTGACTAATTTCTGCCTTTTGCCCTCTGCCATTTGCCCTTAAAAAAGTTAATAAATATCATATAATCAATTAATTGCGTCATGATCGACCTCCGCTCCGACACCGTTACGCGCCCCACACCGGGGATGCTGGAAGCCATGTTTACTGCCAAAGTCGGGGATGATGTATTTCGTGACGATCCCACGGTAAATGCATTGGAAGATAAGGCTGCAAAGCTATTCGGCATGGAGGCTGCGATATTTTGCCCGTCGGGCACCATGACGAATCAAATCGCCATCAATGTTCATACCCATCCGGGTGATGAAGTGATCTGTCATAAACATTCACACGTCTATTTTTACGAAGGCGGCGGCATGATGCGCAATTCAGGCGTTTCTGTGCGCCTGCTCGACGGAGATCAGGGTTTGATTAAGGCAAGCGACGTCGCGGCTAATATCAATCCGGATGATGTACACCGGCCGGTGACGAAGCTCGTTGAGGTAGAGAATACCATGAACAAGGGTGGCGGGGCCTGTTATCCGTATGTCGACCTGCTCGAGATCAGGGCGGTTTGTGATGCCAATAATCTGCAGTTGCATCTCGATGGAGCCAGATTGTTTAATGCGATGGTTGCCACCGGAACCACACCGGCAGATTTCGGAGCCATTTTCGATTCCATTTCGATTTGTCTATCTAAAGGTCTGGGTGCACCAGTAGGCTCCCTTTTGCTGGGGAACCAGGTTTTCGTGAATAAAGCACGCAGAGTTCGCAAGGTTTTGGGTGGAGGCATGAGGCAGGCCGGATATCTGGCCGCGGCTGGCATTTATGCACTTGATCATAACATTGACCGGTTGATCGAAGATCATAAGAAGGCACAATATCTGGGTAAGGTATTAGAGGAAATGCCCTATGTAGAGAGTGTTTTGCCGGTTGAGACCAACATATTGATCTTCACGCTGACCGATCGATATACAGAAAAAGAATTCATTGCAGCCCTCAATAAAAATGATATTTATGCTGCCTCGACCGGTCCTCAAACCGTTCGGTTCGTCACGCATCTGGATTTTACGGAGGAGATGCTGGGAAGAGTTGAAAAAGTCCTACGGACCCTTTAGGGCAGAAGGCAGAGGGCAGAAGGCAAAAATTAGTAACAGGAAAAAAAGAAACAAGAAGAAAGGATCTTCTTACTTAACCTGATACCCGGGGTTAAAACCCCTGGCTATTGATACGCTCCTTATTTCTTGCTTTTTGAAACTTTTTATTCTTTAAGGGCACTATCTTTCAGTAACCAATAGTCGCAATTGATTCCAACCAAACAAAAGGTGTTCATGGAGATGTACACTCCGTGTCACCAGGCGTTCCAGGGTTATTGTCGCGGTTTGACCAGCAACCGCGAGGATGCCCGGGACCTGGCAGGCGAAGCTGTGCTGATTGTCTTTGAGAATCTGGATAAACTCCGAAAGAAAGATTCCTTCAAAGCCTATCTGTTCGGTGTTGCCCGGCGGTTGCGGCTGCATCAGTACCGGAGGGAGAAATTCCGGGGAACGTATGATGAGAAGGT
>CAIXHD010000301.1 GCA_903919065.1 uncultured Bacteroidota bacterium | reverse complement strand
TACCAAGGATGCGCTCTACCACCTGAGCTACGTCGGCAATCACAGAGAGGGAAACGAGATTCGAACCCGCGACCCTTAGCTTGGAAGGCTAATGCTCTACCGCTGAGCTAATCCCGCCTAAAATTGTGGGGAGAGGAGGATTCGAACCTCCGAAGTCGTACGACAGCAGATTTACAGTCTGCCCCAGTTGGCCACTTTGGTATCTCCCCAAACAATGTTATGACTAAATTCGAGCCAATGGAGGGATTCGAACCCCCGACCAGCTGATTACAAATCAGCTGCTCTGGCCAACTGAGCTACATTGGCAAATTCAGTCTGAAAAAGTCAAAAAATAAAGAACTCTCCCATTCCCAGTTTTGGGTCTGCAAATGTAGTACAAGGAAATTAGACATCAAAACTTTTGGAGAGTTTTTTTCTATCTGTTTTCTTTTTTGCCTTTTTGTTTGGATAACTGGCGTTTCAGCGCTTCAATAGTCTGATCGATAGCTTCCTCAAATGTCTTGCATTGCTTTTTTGCAAAGGAATCATAACCCGAAATCAACAAACGGATCTCGGTGACCTTATTTTCTGTATTCTGATTCTTGTCTAAACGAAGGATTACTTCTGCTCCAATGATGGTGTCATCATAGAGACTGAGCTTGTTGACTTTTTCTTCGATGAAATCCAAAAGCTTCTGGTCTGCATCGAAATGAACGGATTGAATTTTAATCGTCATAATAATTCCTCCTAAAATGTTAGTGATCAGGCTCTCGGATGAGCCTTTTGGTAAACTCGTTTCAGCTTCTCGAAGCCAGTATGCGTATATACCTGAGTGGCACTCAGGCTAGCATGTCCTAAAAGTTCCTTAATTGCATTTAATTCAGCACCCCTGTTCAGTAAATGGGTAGCGTAAGTATGGCGTAACACATGCGGACTTCGCCTTCCGCTGCTGGTTACCGTACCCAATGCCTCATTTACAATACGGTAAACCAGTTTTGCATAAACCGGCTGACCTTTATCTGTAAGAATGAGTGTGCCACCTTCCATAACATTAAATGTACGATTTCGTAACGTAATATAATAACCTATTATCTCGGTCAGCTCGGGAGTGACCGGAATAATCCTTTCCTTCTGCCTTTTCCCGGTTACCTTGATCTGAAACCGGCTGTAGTCTATGTCAAAATCTTTAAGTCCCGTTAATTCACTTAACCGCATCCCTGTACCATATAATAACTCAATAACCAGAAAGTTCCTTATTTCCGGAAACCCTTCCGGCAAATCCTTACTTCCGAGAAGCGTTTCCATTTGACTCTCTTCCATAAAAACAGGCAAAGGCTTTGGTGCTTTAAGGGAAGGTAAAAATTCAGCAGGATTTTGACCAACGAGTCCTTCCTGTTGACAAAAACGATAAAAACGCCTTAATGTTGTGGTTTTCCTGTTAACCGATTTCGCAGCCATTCCGTCATCGAGCAATGAAATTACCCAACTACGGATTTGCCTGGTGGTACAAGAGATTATGGAATCACTGGCGCCATTGTCTTGAACAAAACGACTAAACTGTATTAAATCAGTTTTATATGCGAGCAGTGTATATTGGGAATAACGTTTTTCAGTCTGAAGAAATCTGAGAAACAAATCAACAGCATCCATCATTATCCAGAATCTTTACATAAATATAGCAAAAATTTTGCAAAGATACCCGACAATCGAAAAACGGACGAAAAAGCCTATTCGTTTTCTTCTGCCTGCTGCAGACCCTGCACATAGGCAGCACGAAGCAACTCCTGACGTCGTTTGATTGAAGGTTTAATAAAGGCCTGACGTGCTCTCAATTCTTTAACCACGCCGGTTTTTTCAAATTTACGCTTGAATTTTTTGAGAGCCCTTTCAATGTTCTCACCTTCTTTGACAGGAATAATGATCATACTGTATTACTTTTTATGCGTTCAGTGAACTGAAATTTGGACTGCAAAGAAAAACAAAAAAAATCATTTAACCAAAACCTTCTTCTCATTAAAAGAAGAATCTGCAACTGCGGTCAGATAGTGCGATAATCCCTCCCAAAGTGAGTCGGCCAGCACTCCTGCAGCCCACAATTCCCCGGGAGATCCGATAAGCCCCTTTTTGTCGCGGAATCTTACAATGGCCTTAACATGATCATACTCCAGATACGGATGGGCCAGGAGTTCCTTGAAAGTGGCCTTGTTCAGGTCGAGCTTGCGAAGGGCTGATGTGTCAATCCGGATCAGTTTAATGAATCCGGATAGTCTCGCTGAGTCCATGCCGTATACTTCCCTGAGCTGACCGGGAAATGCAAATCCGCCTAACATTTCACGGTACTTGATTATTCGCCTGGCAAAAACAAGTCCGATCCCCGGGAGTTCATCAAGTGCAATACTGTCGGCAGAATTAATTTCAATCAATTTTGGTTTCTTTCGCACCTGAGCAGCAGAATCTCCTGATGCAGAAGTGAGCTGACTATCCGGAAAGTCATCGATGACTGGCACCATTGCATAGGCGACAACCCTTATAAGGATAACACCGAAACTCAGAATCAAAACTCCACGTAATTCCGACCTGGTAAAAAGATACCGGTAAAACTTGGTCATAAAAACCTCCTTTTACCGGTATTAGATGCTAAACATCTTCCGGAATGGAAAAATTCCGTCAGTTATTTTACAAACGATCCAGACAATTCAGGTCTACAAATGCCTGCTGAAGTCTGGCGATCAATGTTTTCTCCCCTTCGCGAAGAACAACACGCGGATCATATTTTTTCTTGTTGGGTTTATCTGCTCCTTCAGGATTTCCGATCTGTGCCTGGAGATATCCCTTATTCTTCTCATAATAATCACGCAACCCAACCCAGAATGCCCACTGGGTATCCGTATCAATATTCATTTTAATGACACCATAGGAAATCGCTTCACGAATTTCTTCCTGTGATGATCCGGATCCGCCATGGAATACGAAGTTCACCGGCTGAGGACCTGTCTTCAGATTATTAACGATATAATCCTGTGAGTTTTTCAAAATAGCAGGATTCAGTTTAACATTACCTGGTTTGTATACACCGTGAACATTACCGAAAGATGCGGCAATGGTAAATTGATCGCTGATTTTTGAAAGCTCCGAATAAGCATAAGCAACATGTTCAGGCTGGGTATATAACAGTGAATTGTCCAATCCGGTATTATCAACACCATCCTCTTCCCCACCCGTTACACCGAGTTCAATTTCAAGGGTCATGCCCATTTTGCTCATCCGGGTAAGGTAGGCCTTACATATTTCGATATTCTCAACCAATGATTCTTCAGATAGATCCAGCATATGCGAGCTGTATAGCGGTTTTCCGTGACGCTCAAAATGCTTTTCACCCTGATCAAGCAAACCATCAATCCAGGGAAGTAATTTTTTTGCCGCATGGTCGGTATGTAGAATTACCGGAACACCATAAGCCTCAGCAACAGTATGTATATGACGTGCACCTGCAATACCGCCAAGGATAGCAGCTTCCTGCTTTTCATTTGGCAAAGCTTTGCCTGCCCAAAAGGCAGCACCGCCGTTGGAGAACTGTATGATTACTGGTCCTTTTGATACACGTGCAGCTTCCAGAACTGAGTTTACCGAGTTGGTGCCGACAACGTTAACTGCGGGAATGGCGAAATTGTTTTCTTTGGCAATAGCAAAGATCTTTTGAACATCTTTTCCGGAAACTACGCCCGGTTTTACAACATCAAGAATTTTCATGACCGATTTTTTTAAATAAAGTGCAAATATAAGTCAAGATTGGCTTATATCCGTCTAAAAAGGATAACCGATTCCAAAGTTTAGAACCAAATCATTCCATTGATATTTTCGGTATCCCGGGATCCATTTTGGACCATCCAGAGTACCCGGGTCCCGAAGTTTTATCCCAAGATCAAGCCGGCCAATGAAGTAGGAAAGGTCAGCACGTATCCCGAAACCGGTTCCAACAGCAATCTGACGGTAAAACTCGCCCAATTTGAATTGGGAACCCTGGCGTTCGTCAGCAGAACTTATCGCCCAGATGTTTCCTGCATCTAAAAATACCGCCCCTTTTATGACTGAGAACAAATCGAAACGATACTCAGCACTGGCTTCCAGCTTAACGTCACCAAGCTGGTTGGGATACATACCCTTCTGATCATCAGGCATGATGTAACTTCCCGGACCAAGCGACCTTACCTGCCAGGCCCTTATTCCTGAAGAGCCCCCGGCAAAATACTTTTTCTCAAACGGCATGGCATTGGTATTTCCATACGGATACCCGGCGCCGGCAAACACGCGGAACGCTATCTTATTTGTCGTATTTAATACCCAATGGTACCGGAAATCAATGTCACCCTCTGCATATTGGGCAAAAGGCGTCTTGAACAATTCAAAGCCACCTTCCGGCCTGACCTGACCAGTCAATTTGTAATATCCAAAGAAAGTATTGCCAGCTATTTCTGGTCTCACTCGGATATAAAAGAAACTTGACTCCTTATTAACTTCCTGATTGGAGAAGGTATACGTGTAATTGAGAGCCGGGATCATGTGTGATTTGAAACTGTTTTCAACATAGGTTCCTTTTATGATCTGATAGAACCGGTCCGACATCTGCGTTACGTTTACATAGTTCAGCTCAAAGATATTCACCTGATGCATGGAAAGGGCAGATTTCCAGTTATATCCATAGGCCGCATTGGCAATGGTTCTGGTAAAATCTGGTCTCGCCTGATAGTTAAAGCTTAAATTGACAGAAGCGTGTGGCTTTCCGAATTTTGAATTTTCCCCGCTGGCAAAAGGAATCCATGAACGGGGAACCTCGAGCCGCGAATCAACGCCGAATTCCACCATCCTGTTAAAATCTGAAACGGCATTGGCAAGGTATTCCACTGCTCCTTTAAATTTCAGTTCAAAACTTTCTGCACCGCGAATCAGATTACGGTTTTTATATATCAGGTTTCCTGCAACACCAATATTTCCTGATGAATAGGTTCCTTCAAGGGCAAGATCATACGACTGTCGCACCATTGGGCTCAATAAAATCTGGCAGTCGAGCTTTTGCAGAGAATCGGCGGGATTGCCTGCCGGGGTGAAGTTTACTTTTATTTGCTTGAAGTTTCTGAGAGAACTGAATGATTCAATCGTTTTATCAACCAGTTTCTGACTAAACAGCTCGTCCGTTTTAAATGCAACCGTTGAATGAAGGAGGCTTGGTCGTAAATTCAATTTATTCTTGAATACCATACTGGTACCCTTATAATTGATTGTATCTGACGTTGACAGATAACTTTTGGGATCACGCAAATAATCTGAAGTATTAAAATCGGTAACAATACTTATGTCTCCGATTTTATAGATTGGGTGAAAATTGAGCCGGGTTACATCATTAGTGGCATCAACAGGGTTTTTAATCCCCATCCAGACATCCACTTTGTGATTACCTTTCATGGAATCTGCCTTGAAATAAACATATTCCCGTGAAAATCCGAAATACCCCCGATCCCGGATATAATTCGACAAACGCATCCTTTCCAATCTCAATACCTCAAGATCGTACCGCATGGAAGGTTTCAGAAGGGAGGATGCTGAATCCTTCTGAATAAGATTCCGGATTGCTTGATCTGTTACCAAAGAGTCGGTGGTGAGACGCACATTATCTACTAAATAAGGCTGGCCAAAATTGATCCGGTAAAGTACATTTGCTCTCTTTCGCGAAAAAAAGATTGTATCATCCACCTGTGCATCATAATATCCCAGGTTCTTCAGGTAATGCTTAAGTTGATTAAGGGTCTCGCTGGTTGCTGCCTGATTATAGATCACCGGCTCTTCGCCAATATTCCTCAGCCAGTTGTTAAACCCATTCTTCTTTGATGGATTCGACAGATTATATACCCCAAGATGAAACCGTAAAAAACCAAAAATCCTTTTATTGGGCTGTTGCCTGACATAATTTTCCAGATCTTTTCCGGAGATGTCTCCACCCTTGGTTTCAATTTTATTGGATTTGAGGAGGTGCTGATTATCCGGAACATATTTTATCGGATTGCATCCCAATAATATAAGGAGTGTCAAACTGATTATTAAACCATTTCTGATGGATAATCCTATAAAGTAGCTGCGAACCATTTATCCCTTCTTGAATCAAATTCCGAATTTGCAAATTTAGTGTAAATTGCGAATCATCCGTTAGTCACATGATTAGTAAGGCACAGATACAGTTTATACGATCGTTGGATCTGAAAAAGTTCCGTGATGATTCCGGATGTTTCATCGCAGAAGGAGATAAGCTCGTGCGGGAAGCATTGTCGATTTCTGCCGGAAGCCTTTTCCGGATTAAAATGATTTGCGCCACAGATAGTTGGCTGGATCAGGTAAGGCCTGCAAAGGACCACCCGGAAATCGAATTGATTGAAGTATCGGAATCTGAACTTGGACGAATCAGTTTACAAAAAACTCCAAATCAAGCTCTTGCAATCATTTTCCGGGATCAATCCATTTTACATGAATTCGATTCAGACAACAATTTGCTCATCGGGCTGAACCAGGTTCAGGACCCGGGAAATGTAGGAACCATTGTCAGGCTGGCCGACTGGTTTGGGCTGGACGGAGTGATTGCCTCTCCGGATTCAGCTGATTTTTTTTCGCCGAAAGTTGTACAAGCCAGCATGGGCTCAATTTTCAGGGTCAGATTATTAACTGCCGACCTGATAGAATTCATTAAGTCATTGAAACCCGGATATCCTGTTTACGGAACGCATTTGCAGGGACAAAACCTTTACACCTCTGAATTAAAAGATCATGGGCTGATTCTTCTGGGCAATGAATCCAGGGGATTATCTTCGGATCTGATGAAAATGACTACCGATAGCTTATTGATACCAGATTTCTCCGAAGGCAGGTACAAGCCTGAATCGCTTAATGTTTCGATTGCTGCCGCAATTGTTTGCAGCGAATTCAGGAGGAGAGGAAACGGCTGAACGAGACTGCCGCAAAATCACCGTCCATAGCGGAAGATACTATGCCGCC
>CAIXHD010000300.1 GCA_903919065.1 uncultured Bacteroidota bacterium | reverse complement strand
TTTTCCCGGAACCATAAAAACCGTTCTTGTTGATTCACTTCTCCGGGTGCCTGCAGGCGATTATAAATCATTTATGCTTTTTGAAGCGCACAGCATGTTGGAGGACACGATATGGATAGTGACCTATAAATGCTATTATGCCAAGGATGTCGGGATGGTGAAATTTACCGCCCGATGTGTGGATTGCGACTTCGAAAATGTTTCTGAATTAATCAGGTACAAGATTGAGAATTAGCCTAAAAACTTAACTGCCCCACTGAATACCTGATGAAAAGACTCATTCACCTGAGGACGAAAATGCTGATTGCCAGTCGGAAATGGATTTTCATGTGAATAGGGATAAGGGAAATCCATAATCTTCATGGGGATCTTATTTCTGTTTTCAGATCCCGCCAGGGTTCTCAATATTGACTTAGCCGGTATCACCTGGTCGAGAGCCAGTCCGACAGCCGAGATCTGGTTTCTCAGCCGGTAAAAGGATCGTTCGCGCAAATGTTCGTGCTTGCCGAGCCGCAACATAGCCATAAACCCTGACCACAAGCCACTGAAAGTATTCAGATGTTCAATATTTATCTTTTTCCGGATTACCGAAGGATTCTGTCGAAGAAAAGCATTATCAAGCTGGTTGAATGCTCTGGTATCCATTATATAGCGTGATATTCCCTGCATCTGTTCAAAGGAGCTGCCTCCAAGAAATAAGAAGCTTTTTGATTCAGCAAACAGCTCTTCCGGGTTAGCAATTAACAGAACTTCCAGCAGAAATGCCCCGACAGAATAAGCAAAAAAATCAATCGAAGCACCCTCAGTGAGTAATGGATGCCGGCCTGACCGAATCATCTGACTGAGGGAAATCAGGTCGTAACAGCTCTGAAGTCCGGAGGTACAAAACCACTCAGGATGAGAATCCAGGCGAGCACTAAGGGCAGCATTAAAAGGTGTAGCAACCGTATTTTCGGGTGTATGAACCACACGCTGCTGAAAAACCTCCTGCATGGCCCGGGGATCACTCCAGTAACCGGGTGAACGGTTGACATGAAAAGCCATTGGGAAAAGGATGACTGCCTTGCCGGTATTATCGCATAAATATTGAGCCCAATATAAATATTTCAGCCAGTTCCGTTCGTTCAACCCATGCAGCATCACAATGGCTCCGCTTGCTTTTTGCACCCCCTGGGGCATGAAAACCGGATAAGTAAAATTGTAATTCCCCTCAAAGGATCTGGCCAGCAAGTCAGGCTGACCGGCCACTGACTTAGTATCCCTGTCGGCATCATGATTATCCGGTTTAATAACGGATTGAAAGCTGCAATTCCTGATATGAGTGCCGGATCCGGGTATGGCAATATCAGCTGACTGCAAATCAAAGCAGGATTTCAATAGAATCTGATTCTCAAAATAATCCATAGTGAATTTTCTGATTTCAAATTTACAACGACTAAAAAGGGATATCAACGGAGGTGTGCCGAACAGCTGATCTGAGTGATAAATTCTAAATTTTTGGGATAAAATTCCGAATACAGGGACGAAATCTTTGACTAATATTGTGGTATGAATTTGAATTACCCCATACCTGATTTTTTTGTCAAGCGCCGTAATACGGTGATTCAAATCCTTTTCACTACCATTTTTGCGTACGCCTTCATTCTGATATACCGCCCGTTCAATTCCAGGAGCTGGTTCGATGTAAATACGGGAAAATTTGCCTTCGGTGTTGGTTTTGTTGTTGTTCTGGGTATGTTGGTTGTGATTATAAGCCGGGTGATTATGAGTCAGATCCGTAAAGTCCGCACCATAACCATTGCCGGCTACGCCATCATGATAGCCATTGAGGTTCTTGCGATGACGGGGTTTTACATGATGATCCAGAAGGTTTTCCTGAAAGATCCCAGATTCTGGTTTGAGGTTTACTATACAGCCATTCTTAATGCAACCTTAATCCTGCTGATCCCCTACCTGATGAGTCTATTGTATTTTGCATGGTACGATAAAAAGCAGAAATTAGAAAACCTTCTATTTGCTAAAACCAATGAGCCTGAATCCAGATTCATCCATTTCGACGATGAGAACGGTGATACTAAGTTAAGTATGCAGCTGAATGATCTGCTTTATATTGAGGCCAGCGAAAACTATGTTATCATTCATTATCTCGATCATACCCAGCCGGACAGAATGCTGCTTCGCAATAGCATGAAGCGAATGGAAGAACAGTTAACCGGTTTCCCTGTAGTTCGCTGCCACCGTTCTTTCATGGTTAATCTCAATCGGGTAAGGCTGGCAAAAAAAACCAAATCCGGCATGGTGGTGGAGCTTTCTGCGACAGTACCAATCCGATTGCCGGTTTCAGAAACTTATCGCAGCAATTTCTCCGAAACATTACGGTCCTGAAAGAAGAAGATCAGTCGAACCTGAATACACTCAGGTCCCAATCCCTCATCCATTTTAAAACCGGCATTCCGTCAATAATGGTTTTACCATTCATTCCGAGCAGTTGGCCTTTCAGAAATGACTGATCGAAATTATTGATCTTACCCAGACTTATCTGCAGGCTATCTTTGAG
>CAIXHD010000299.1 GCA_903919065.1 uncultured Bacteroidota bacterium | reverse complement strand
CTTCGTAAACTTTGATCGGGCCACCGGCACCTTTACGACCGGCCAGGTATGGATAACGCTGTCCTTCGAAAGAATCAGGATTGTTCTGGTCATATTTCAGGAAGTTGTTGTAAGCATAAGCTACGGCAACATAATAGTACTTCTTGAAATTCACCAGAGTACGGATCCCTTCAGCAAAGATGTCTTCTGTTTCCACGAAAGTATGTTCGATACCTTCATCGTTTCCGATAACTTCAACAACAGGAACGTTAGCTTCCAAATCGGTATTCCACACGAAGTTGATCAGCCGGCTTACACCGTTTCTTACGTCGCACTGGAAAATAACTCTTGCCAGGTTCGTATTATGCTCAGTTGCATCAGTAACAGAGGTGGAAGCAGTTTTGAGCTGCCAGATCTGGTATCCTTCGAATTTATAGTATACATCGCAATCAGCAACTCCAACAGGGCAAACGATGAACGGGTCACGCTCACGGTAAGCCTCCATGAAGTTGTTGGACGATGGCTTGTTCCAGATATGGAAAATCAGTTTCTGATCCTGTTCCACGATGGTAAGTTCCGGAGCATCCGGACCATCAACAACCTGGAAGCAGTTCTCAAAAAGGCGCTGAGCTTTTTCGTCGCTCTGCAGCATCTTGTCAATGGAAGCCAAAAGGTAACCGTCATAAGAACGGGCCCAAACGGCACCAACAGTAATATCATTAACAGCACCGGGTTCCAGAACGAATGGTCCGGAGGACTGCAACAACCGGCGGTCACCAACTTCGTTACCGGCAGTTTCTTCAGTCCAGGTACCCATAGGTATTCCAGCTTGGCCCCAACCGCATGGGTCAGTTTCACGTGGGAACATAAAGTCACTGATCGGACCGGTACCACCGGTGTTCGGGTGACCGTTTCCGCCGTAGCGCATACGTTCCTTATCTTTCCAGTAACCACGGAGGTACAGGTAATGTTCTTCAGCTGAACCCGGGTCGCCCTGAGGACCGCTGGCGTTGTTGTAGTATACAAAACGGCGCATACCCCAGCGTTCGTTATCCACGATACCGTCGCCGAAGTTCAGCCCGTTAATGTTTCCGTTGAGGATACAGTCGTTACAAACCAGGTTTCTCTGTGCATCATAACTGGTACAGTCATCCTTGCCGTTTGGATCCTGATAAGGTCCTTCGAAAAAGTCGAGACCAACAGCCGGAGCGTTTGCACCGTAGGCATAGGCTTCACCTGTTCCGTCAACCTGGTCACCATTATAGATATAACCAATACCTTTTGTTACATGGCATCCGGTATAGTCATCATAAGCATAACCAAGATCACAGTCGGCATATACACCAAAGTAAGTTTCGATGAGGGTATAGGTAGAACGGTTGATCAGAGCATAGTTATAAAAGCTCATATCGTTCATGGCATCGTTCGTCGAAAACTGGAAGGCCTGTGAACGGATTTCCATTCCAATAGCTTCACCGTTTGGTCCCTGGTGGATATTACCGCGGTCGTTATAAACCCACCATGCAGTACCATCACCATACAAACGGGGACGTCTCAGTTCACGGGTAGTTCCGCAGGGGAGGATGCCGTCTAAATCATAGAACGGATAATCACCATCGGCTGCATTATAAAAACCATCGTCATTATTATCCCAGAAAGGAGCAAGATAAAAATCATATCCCGCGGCAGCATCAGCATGAGCAGGCCAATCAAGGATAATCTGAGGAATAGAATATCCCTTAAATTCGAAATCTCTCTTATCAACAGGCGTATTGTACCATTCACGGAAAGCTTCCACCTGGTAGCGGGTGATCTCATAATGACGGTCATACTGATAGCAAACTTCAACGTCTGTAGTACCGCGTTGTTCGCCCGACATAATCAAAGGACCAGCCCAATAGTTCTGAGCCCCTTTGAATTTTACAGCGGTAAGTTTCAGCTGTCCGTTTACATCAGTACCACCAATCCAGATACCCCCTGCATAGATAGAGGTTTTACCTGATCCTTTTGGTACTTCATACCCTGATGAACCTCCTCCGATATCTGTCCAAAGGATTCCGTCCATATGGATAAAGGTTCGGATATTGTTCAGGGAGATCTCTGTAATAGTTTTAGCTGGCTGACAAGCAGCAGCGAAACCCTTTACATTTTTGCCTGATTGTTCAGTTGACTGAGTACCACGGTATTTATCGGCAAAAGTGCTGTTTGCCAAAAAGAGCCCGATTATTGTAATCAGAAAATATTTAAACGCTTTTGTCATGGTTTTGATCTGTTAAGGTTAAACCTGTTAAAAGTTCAGCGAACAACCAATGCGCATGCTCCGTGGGGCCATGTAACCGGCACCGTTAAGAAGACTCATATTATAGTACATCTTGTAGGATTCCGGATCTAACTGAGTACTGATTGCCTGCTGTGTTTTTGGAGAAGCCAGGTAACCGTTATCCTGTGGATCACCAGTTGCGGAATATACTCCGGAAACGTTCATGGTATTCAGAAGGTTGTCAACATCGAAATAAATATTCAAAACCATGCTTTTGCGGCCTGAATTACCATTTTTCTTCATATTAAGGGTGACGTCTTTGTCAACACGCATCTTAACGTTGGTAGTCCAAGGCATACGTGAACCGTTCTTTGAACCTTTCAATCCATTTTCAAGAACGCCGAGAGTACGGGAGTATGGGTAACCTGAACCAGATATTACTGTGAAGTTAGCACCGGAGTTCGAAAGAATATCTTTTCCAAAAAGCTTTGGTCCGTTATAATCTTTACCGTCGAAATACCTGTAGTCAAAGCTAAGGTTGAATTTATGACGCTGATCCCAATCGGTTGGAGCCAAAATTCTGAGGTTTGGTTGCTTGGTACGGAGCAAGGCAAGCATTTCACCTTCGCTTGAACCTGTTGCTGAAGAGAATCCGAGGGTATAGTTGGCACGTAATGTAATATTACCTGTCCTGCGGAGATCGTAGGATACTGATAAACCTTTGGATGTACCGAAGTCGATGTTACCCTGGGTGAAATAATCAACCGGGTAAGCTCCCAAAATCCTGACAGCCTGAGCCATATCGCGTTGTTCACGATAGTAAGCTGCAAGTTTCAAGGATGATGAGTTGGTTAACCTCTGCTGGAATCCCAATTCATAGTCAATAGTTTTCTGAGGCTTCATGTTCGGGTTGCTGATGTTTGCACCCGGGTTATTTGCCAGATAATACCAACTGGTAGGATCAAAAGTACCGCCTGGACGGCTGGTAAGGATGTCATAATGTGCAAAGAACAATGCTTCATCAGAAATCGGGAATGAAAAAGAGATACGAGGCATTACCGAAACCTGAGGAGTATAATCCTGGAATGCATCGGCAGTGATTTCCCTGTATTGAGCCTGAGTAGGATTAACCAGATAAGGAGCAACACCGGTAGAGGAAGCGATAACTGCCGGGTCCTGAACTTCAACACCATAAGCATTGTACCAGGTACTTCCCGTACGGTAACCGTTAATTGTCGAAGGATCGTTTACATCATCAACATATACAACATAATCTTCGCCCATGTTGGAAGGGTGTGATCCTGAAGGGTTCATACTTCCCGGAACGTCGCTGACCTTTTTAGTAGCATACAGACTATAAGGATCTGATAATACATACTGGTTAAGGTCATAACGGTCAACACGGAGACCAACGTTGAAGATCAGGTCATTGAATGCAAATTTATCCTGAATGTAACCGGCAGCGTAAATAGGCTGGTTAGAACCGATCAAACGCTTATAGGTACCGTCAGCATTTTTGGCTGTGAAGAAATCTTCAAATGTTGGTTTTTCAGTCAGGCGGTTACCATATTGGTCATAACCACGATAAGAAACCAGTGAACTACCATTATTAAGAAGTTCATCAGGGCTGAAATAATTGATATCCAATTCGCTTGGATCGAGAGCATAAAGATCAATGAATTCAGTCCCGTCAACAGCTAATCCAAGGTGCTTGCGCAAGTTAGCGTCGAAAGAAGCCTGGTAAGTCTGGCTGTATAGGCGATTGTAATTAATAGTATCCTGGAAAACACCTGTTGCATCGTAAACCGGAATTGGTTTAGATGTTTCAAGTTCAGATATGTGTTTGTTTGTCAACTGGCGTGCAATACCCCAGAGGCCCATAGCATTTACACTCCATCCTCGTGAATCGTTCTGTTCAAATTCGAAACCAAAGGAGATTTCATGGTTCTTGATATCAGCGGATCCTGCGGCAGTAACACGGAAAACCGTATTATCACCGATTCCGTAACCTCCGACCTGAGCGCCCGGAAGACTGAATATTCCATAAACTGAACCGAGGTTCATACCGTTGATCAGACCGCCACCGCCAGTTACCTGACTGTAGTTCTCGTAATGAGAAACCGGGTTATCATAGGAATTATAATATTGTGATGTTACGGCTGCGAGTTCCGGGTTTTTATCACTTGGGGTAAATTTATAGAGAACATCTTTCCATGCGTTCATTCTCCATACACCATTAGGATAACCTGAAACGGTATCAGTGAATTCATAGGTTCTGACTTTGGAAGTTTCAAATTTCCCTATGTAACCGTAATCCCACATATTGAAACCATGACGCTGTGACATTCCGCTCCAGCTCTTGCTTCTTTCAACCTGAGCCTGGATCTGGTAATATGCGTTTTTGATCAGCGAAGATGATTTTTCTTCTTTTGAAGCCAGTCTGTCGGAGAAACGTTGGGTAAAACGAGCCCAGGCCCTCCAGTTGTATCCGTAGCTGGTTGAGTTATTTTCCCAGTTAAACAGGGAGTTGCCATAACCTGCGCCGACACCATTGTTATATACGAACATACCACCGAGGGTAAGATCGGTATTCTGGGAAAAGTTGAAAGTGATTTTCGGAGCAAAGGTTGCACCGTAGTTATGATAGTTGGTCTGATACTTAACCTTTTCAAAAGCTGAGGTATCAAGATAGTTGGCAGCATACTGAACTACGCCGGAAACATTCGGAATAATCGGTTGTGCAACCAATTGCGCTCTTACTTCAGGCTTAACGCGGTCGAATTCGTACCACCAGTTATCAAAGTGACCAGGGTTACGGTCATAATTTAATTCTCCTGAGAGGAAGAATCCTACCAGCGTACGCTTTTTGCCGTCAGCCTGTTTTACTTTTAGTAATGGGCCCGACAGGGTGAAGTTGCCCAAGGTTGAGCGGCCTCTTGAGATCAACTCGGAAGTTTCCATGTCGAAGGATCCGTACATCTGGGCTGCAGCGTTTTTGGTTGTAATACTTACAACACCACCGGTTACGTCACCATACTTGGCCGACATACCCCCGGTGATAACCTGAACCTGCTCCTGTGCTGATTTCGGAATGTTCAGACTGGAGTTCGAAACGCGGATACCGTCGATAAAGATGGTATTACCGCCACGAGCACCACGAATGTTCCCAACCCCGTTACCATCACGGGAAGAAACCCCTGCCACCGTTGAAGCTACCTGCATGACTGAACGACCAGGCATCTTTTCGATTTCCTCGGCAGTCACCGTTTCACCTGTTTGGGTGTTGTCCTTATCGATCAGAGGGATTTTGTAGGCAATTACCTGAACCTCTGCGATCTGTTGGGTTTTGGGCATCAATGCATAGTTCTGCATGTCAATCTTATCAGCCTTTATCACCACGTTGTCAATCTGGAGGGTATTATAGCCCACCACTTGAACCATGAGGGTCCACTTGCCAACCGGAACCGGCTTCAGTGTGTAGTTCCCATCTATATCAGATGCCGTACCCACAATTGTAGGTTCACCTGGTTTGGAAACTATAACAACTGCTGCAAATGGGATTGCCTCTCCTGTGGACTTGTCAACCACTTTACCCTTAAGGGTACCTGATTGGCCGAAAACGCCGTTAGCTAACACAACGGCTAAAACTACAAGGAGTATTCTTCGAAACATAATCAGAATTTTGATATTAGTTACTGCAATATCGCTCTACCTCTCGATAGAAGTTCGTAAATGTATATAATCTCATAATAAATCCCCAACACTTTCGTTTAAAAAAAACAGTTTTTACCTGTCATTAAACATCGTTAGGTATCCAAAGCACTAATAAAACCGCACTAGTTGAAGGTCTAAAGGCTGAACCTAAGGATCTTCTGAAGGCAGTCTGGCCAGTAAATTCAATCTGGCGGCGGCGATGTAGCCTGGGTCTTTGAAAGAACGTTTTGGAATAAGCGCAGAACTAAAGCATTCTCATTCCATTGGAAATCAATTGGTTCAATAAAAATAATCGGGGACTGGATTGTTTTGGGCCGATCTGGAAACCTGATTGGCTGTCAGATTTATTCTCATCACAAATAAAAACAAGGGTATCGACTCCTTAATCCTTCAATACAAAGTTATATCTTTCTTGAATATCATGCAAAAAAAATAATTTTGGGTATCAATCTCAGGGTTCCGATATGAAAAACAAGCTTATGATCTACAAATCAACCATATACCTATCAGGAATAATACTTCTGCTTCTACTGATTCAATCCTGTAATAAGGAAAGACAGGTTCCTGTGCCCTATGTATACGTAAATTATACAGTCTATTTGAATAACCCATCAAATAATAACCTCCGGGTTCCCAACGGTTACCTTTTAATTCCAGATCAAGGAAATATGGGTATAATATTATATAGGAGGTCCGACACCGGGGAATCGGATGACTTTGTGGCTTTTGACCTCACCTGCACTTATGAGGTTCAGAACCCGGACTCACTTCAAAGGACCTGCAAGCTGAAAGTTGACAATACCGGGTTCTACCTGGAATGTCCATGTTGCGGGTCAAAATTCACAATATGGGATGGACTTGTGGCATCCGGACCCGCCAGATGGTCACTGAAGGAGTATACTACTTCACTGACCATCAGTCAAGTCAGGATCTACAATTAATATCTGTAGTGGTCGGGTTTATACGGCCCTTCCTTGGGTACAGCAATATAGCTGGCCTGTTCATCGGTAAGGATGGTGAGTTTAACACCAACATGCTCAAGATGTAACCGTGCCACCTCTTCATCAAGATGTTTCGGCAGGCGGTAAACACCCAGTTCAAAAGTTTTTTGCCACAATTCCATTTGCGCCAGAGTCTGGTTGGTAAATGAATTGCTCATAACAAAACTCGGATGACCGGTTGCACAGCCGAGATTAACCAGGCGGCCTTCGGCAAGGAGTATTATAGAATGGCCATCGGGGAAGATATACTGATCAACCTGTGGCTTAATATTTATTTTCTGCATTCCGGCAGTCGTATCCAGTTTAGAGACCTGAATTTCATTATCAAAGTGACCGATATTGCAAACGATGGCTTTATCTTTCATCTTTAACATATGGTCATAGGTGATGATATCGTAGTTACCGGTTGTGGTTACATAAATATCCCCTTCATGCAAAGAGTCCTCCACTGTTTTTACTTCAAAACCTTCCATAGCAGCCTGCAGTGCACAGATCGGGTCGATCTCGGTAACAATAACCCTTGATCCGTAGCTTTTCATGGAACGTGCACAACCCTTACCAACGTCACCATAACCACAAACTACGACGACTTTACCGGCAAGCATAATATCGGTAGCTCTTTTTATACCATCAGCGAGAGATTCCCTACAACCGTAAAGATTATCGAATTTAGATTTGGTAACTGAATCATTGACATTGATAGCCGGAAAGAGGAGCTTTCCATCCTGAAGCATTTGATACAACCGGTGAACTCCAGTGGTTGTTTCCTCGGATACTCCACGAATTTCCTTAACCATGCTTGTCCACTTGCCAGGTTCAGTTGCCAAAGTTTCCTTCAGGCAGCTCATTAGAGTCCGGAAGTCTTCCTGCTGATCGGCATTTTCCGTTTGCGGCATACCTTTAGCTTCGATTTCAACCCCGGTATGAACCATAATGGTTGCATCGCCACCATCATCTACAATAAGGTTCGGGCCTTTTCCACCTGGGAAAGATAAGGCCTTCAGCGTACACCACCAATACTCTTCGAGGGATTCACCCTTCCATGCAAAAACCGGGATTCCTGCAGCTGCTATCGCAGATGCGGCATGATCCTGAGTTGAAAAAATATTACAGGAAGCCCATCTGACCTCTGCGCCGAGTTCAACCAGTGTTTCAATGAGTACTGCTGTCTGGATGGTCATGTGTAACGATCCGGTAATGCGGGCTCCGGTGAGCGGCTTTGAAGAACCGTATTTTTTACGAAGGGACATCAGTCCCGGCATTTCGGCCTCAGCCAGAACGATTTCTTTCCGTCCCCAACTGGCAAGAGCCATGTCGGAAACTTTGTAATCTGAAAATGTAGTGCTTTGTTCAGTCATGTCTATATATATTATATCGATTTCTTAAATTTCTCAATTTCTGCTTTTGAAGCCTGCATGTCCAATGCGAGCTGAGTCTTCAGTTCATCGAGTCCACCAAATTTCTTCTCATCACGAAGACGTGCAACAAAATTTACCCTCAGGGTTTGGCCATAAAGATTTTCGGACATATCAAACAGATGAACTTCAAAGGTTTTATGAGTATTATCGTCAATTGTCGGCCGTATCCCAATATTGAGCATTCCCTGAAAAGTTACTCCTTTCCAATCTGCTGTGACTGCGTAAACACCATCAGCAGGAATTTGTTTAAAACATGCAGCACATTCGATATTTGCCGTTGGAAAGCCTATGGTATTTCCGAGGCGATTCCCCAGCACTACCTCCCCTGTAACGAAATAAGGGTAGCCCAGCAAATTATTCGCAGTCTCAAGCTTTCCTGAGATCAGGCAGTCGCGGATGAGTGTTGAACTTATCCTTGCTTCATTTTCAACATGGGTTTCCAGCCTGATTACATTATAGCCATGAATCCTGCCCGATTCAGACAACAATTCAAGGTTACCGGCGCCACCTGATCCGAATCTAAGGTCATCACCGACAACAACAACTCCTGGATTAATATACAGATTCAGAAAATCATCGAGAAACTGCCGGGCTGTCAGACTGGCAAATTCAGGAGTGAAAGGAACAACCAATAAATGGTCGACGCCGAGTTTGCCAAGCATTTCACTCTTTTCTTCCAGGCTGGTGAGCATTTTAAAATCGGGACCGGCTTTCCCAAGCACAATTCTAGGATGTGGCCAGAAAGTAATTACGAGCGTTTGGGCGTTCGAAAGGGCGGCCAGTTCTTTAACCCGGGCTATAAGATTCTGGTGTCCCCGGTGAACTCCATCAAAAATTCCGATAGAGACAGCGGGTCTGATCAAATGCAGTTTACTGGGGTTGGTATGGACTTGCACGCAGGTGAAATTTCAGCAAAAGTAAAAATTTTCAATACATTTGGGCGTTAAATCACTAATTCCGATGAAATTGAAAACTTTAAGGATGGCAGCTGCCGGGCTCCTGATCATGACAGGATGTGCAAAACAGGCGAATTTTACGATTGATGGAAAACTTAATGGATCAAGTAAGGATTCATTGATTTTTGAGGAGATGACTGAAAAGTCGCTTGAACCAAGGGCTACCATTATGACCGATGCCAGCGGGGCTTTCAGCTTTTCAGATACTGCGGCCAATCCAAGGCTGTTTTTCATACGAACCACACAGAAAGAGTATGTAATGATGATGGTAATGGCCGGGGAAAAAATCAATATTACCGCTGACAAAGGAAAGATTAACGAAACGGTAAAAATTTCCGGATCGCCGCAATCAGAGCTGGTACTGGAGATGAACAGACAACTGATCAGGGCAACTGATAAACTTGACTCTCTGGGTGCTCAGTTTCAGAGCCTGAAAGGCAGGGGCAACGATCCAGAAGCTGAAACCTGGATTCAGACCCAATATGGAAAACTTATGGAAGAGCAGAAAACCTATATCACGGATTTCATCCAGAAACATTCCACGGAGCCTGCCAGTTTGCTGGCTTTGTCCAATCAGTTGGGCCAGCAGCCGGTACTAAATCCAAGGACGGACTTTGACTTATTCGAAAAAGTTGATGTTCAATTATTTAAACGATATCCAAAATCGGCATTGGTTTTAAATCTGCACAAATATGTGGCAGCTATGAGGCCGCAGATTCAAACGGCTAATTCACAGGCTAAATTAACCGGAACGGGAGCCATCGCACCCGAGATTTCCTTACCGGATCCTGATGGAAAAACACAAAGTTTATCATCATTGCGAGGCAAAATTGTATTGGTGGATTTCTGGGCAGGCTGGTGTGCACCCTGCAGGCGTGAGAATCCTAATCTGGTGAAAGCATATAATAAGTATCACAGCAAGGGATTTGAAATCTTTCAGATATCTCTAGATAAAACGAAGCCAGAATGGGTAGCAGCCATTAAGCAGGACGGGCTGAACTGGATACATGTCAGTGACCTGAAATACTGGAGTTCACCGGTGGCCAGGCAGTATGGGATTGAATCGATCCCGGCTAATTATCTGCTGGATAAAGATGGAAAAATCATTGGCAGCAATCTTCGGGGCGCCGACCTTGAAGCTGAGCTGGACAAATTGTTTCGCTAAAATTGAAAAGTCAGAAGCTGATATATTTTCTATCGGATGCCCATCTTGGCACGCCGGATCATGCGAGCAGCCTGGTCCGCGAGAAGAAGCTGGTTGCCTTTCTTGATGAAATCAAGGAACAAGCCTCTGACGTTTTTCTCATGGGTGACCTGTTTGATTTTTGGTTTGAATATAAATCAGTGGTACCCAGGGGATTCTCGAGAATTTTAGGCAAGATTGCCGAGCTTTCTGATCGTGGAATACGCATGCATTACTTTACCGGGAATCATGATATCTGGATGTTTGACTACCTCGCCAGTGAGACCGGGATTATCGTTTATCGGCACCCTACTGCTATTACACTTAATGACAAGCATTTCTTCCTTGCTCATGGTGATGGTTTGGATGAGAACGATCATACATTCAGAATATTAAAATGGATTTTCACCAACAGGTTTCTGCAGTGGGCATTTGCCCGCCTCCACCCTAACCTGGCCTTCCGTATAGCAAATGGATGGTCGAGGCACAGCAGGATGCTTCATGGGGTAGATCCGTTTAAAGAAGAGAGAGAGCCGATAATACAATACGCAAGGAAGTATCTTGAGAATCAGGGTTATGACTTTCTCGTTTTCGGGCATCGTCATTGCCCGGTGGATTATCCGCTAAATGATCATACCCGGCTGTTTATTCTGGGCG
Organism: uncultured Bacteroidota bacterium; assembly: GCA_903919065.1. Lineage (GTDB taxonomy): Bacteria > Bacteroidota > Bacteroidia > Bacteroidales > UBA12481 > UBA12481. The sequence goes on along the minus strand of CAIXHD010000299.1, from coordinate 2,256 downwards.
ACTGGATGAGCCATTTTACTTATGCGGTGTTTGATGGGGAAACGATGAGATTAGGCAGTAGGCAGTAAGGGCGACCCGCGGTCGCACCTGAGTTGGCAGTCTTCAGTTCTCAGTTGGCAGTAGGCAGTTCTCAGTTGGCAGTCTTCAGTTCTCAGTACTCAGTTGGCAGTTGGCAGATATAAAAAAAGAGGCTGTCTCAATGCGAGGCAGCCTCTATTTTATTTAGCTGATTAACTATTGCTTAATACGCATATTGTAGAATGAGCGATAAACAAATACCAGGGCAACAACAAAGAAAGCGGCTCCAATATATGGGGCGAGGTTTGTTCCACCAGCTTCTTTAGCTTTGATTGTCATCTCAATAGAGATTTCAGCAGCCAACAGTCCGAAAAGGGTCGAGAACTTGATAATCGGATTCAAGGCTACCGAAGAGGTATCTTTGTAAGGATCACCAACTGTATCTCCAACAACGCAAGCTTCATGCAGCGGGGTACCTTTTTCTTTCAGATCCACTTCCACCACTTTTTTAGCATTATCCCAAGCACCACCGGCATTAGCCATGAACATAGCCTGGAATAAACCAAACACGGCGATTGAGATCAGGTAGGCAACAAAAAAGTTAGGATTAAAGAAGGCAAAAGCAAGTGTGATGCAGAAGAGTACGATGAAAATATTCCACATGCCTTTTTGAGCATAGACTGTACAGATCTTAACGACAGCGATAGAGTCATTAATATCCGCCTTTGCTTTATCGAGGTTGATAGAATTCTTGATAAACTCAACGGCACGGTGAGCACCCGTGGTAACAGCCTGGATTGAAGCACCTGTAAACCAATAAATTACGGCACCCCCAGAGATAAATCCGAGGATAACAGGAGCGTCAGTCAAATTGATCTCCAGCATTCCAACCTTTTTCAGGATAAGAATAATACTGAAAATCATTGTAGTTGCGCCAATAACAGCTGTACCGATCAATACTGGTTTTGCGGTTGCCTTGAAGGTGTTACCAGCTGAGTCGTTAGCCTCAAGATAATGCTTGCCTTCTACAAAATTCGGTTCAAATCCAAAGTCTTTTTTTACTTCGGCATGAATTCCCGGTACCTTTTCAATCTGGGAAAGTTCAAAAACAGACTGTGCATTATCGGTAACCGGTCCGTAGCTGTCGACAGCGATAGTGACTGGTCCCATACCAAGGAATCCGAATGCAACAAGACCGAAAGCAAAAATACTTGGGTAGGTCATAATATCGGCCAGGCCAAGTCTGGAGATCTGGAAGGCAACAAACATAAGGCCCATCATTACCATTCCTTTCCAGAAGGCAGAGAAGTTACCTGCAACTAATCCTGAAAGGATATTGAGGGAAGGACCACCTTCGCGGGAAGCAATAACAATTTCCTTTACGTGACGGGAATTTGAGCTGGTAAAGGCCTTTGTGAGTTCCGGAATAATAGCAGCAGCAGCGGTACCGCAGCTGATGATAGTTGCCAGTTTCCACCAGATTCCGACACCGAGGGTTTCTCCCAGAAGAAAATAACTGGCGAGATAGGTCATAATGATAGAAATAACAGAAGTTATCCAGATCAACGATGTCAAAGGATTCTCGAAATTGAATTCTTTAGAATTACCATATTTATTACGGTTGTACACCTGGTTCATACCATAGGAAAGCATCGAGGTAACCACCATCAGGAGACGCATAGCAAAAATCCAAACGATCAGAGAAGCCTGAAAATCAACCTTCATGATAGCCAGAACGATAAATGATATCAAAGCTACACCTGTAACTCCGTATGTTTCAAATCCGTCAGCGGTTGGTCCTACACTGTCACCAGCGTTATCACCGGTACAATCGGCAATTACGCCAGGATTGCGTGGGTCATCTTCCGGAAGGTTGAAAACGATTTTCATAAGGTCAGCGCCAATATCAGCGATCTTTGTGAAGATCCCGCCGGCGATACGAAGAGCACTTGCACCCAACGATTCTCCAATTGCAAAACCAAGGAAGCAGGCACCGGCAGATTCACCAGGAACAAAGAGAAGAATGGCAAGCATCATAAAAAGTTCAACACAGATCAGGAGCAGCCCGATGCTCATACCCGACTTGAGTGGGATAGAAACCACTTCGAAAGGTTTTCCGCGCAGGGAAGCGAATGATGTCCGGCTGTTAGCCAGGGTATTGATACGAATTCCAAACCAGGCAACACCATAAGAGCCAAGGATTCCGAAGACCGACCACATAAGGATCATTGCAACCTT
>CAIXHD010000298.1 GCA_903919065.1 uncultured Bacteroidota bacterium | reverse complement strand
GGGAAATTTAATTTCCCGGGTTAAAAATGGCGGGATGGTGCATTTGCCTGATCTCTATTTCAATGCACATGATGCAGTTGAAGAAGTACCCGATATTCCCCTTTGGATTCGTGCATTGATATTCCCATTAAAAGATAGTGCGGGCAAGCCCAGGCGTTTTGTTTTTATGCATGAAAATATTACAGAACGAAAGATTGCAGAGCAGGAACTAATTAAAGCCAAAGAAAAAGCGGAAGAAAGTGATAAATTAAAATCTGCCTTTCTCGCCAATATGAGCCACGAAATCCGTACACCGATGAATGGTATTTTAGGCTTCACAGATTTGCTCAGTGAACCTGATCTGGGAAATGAAAAACAGCAGGAGTACATCGAAATTATTCAGAAAAACGGTGAAAGAATGCTCAATATAATTAACGATATTGTGAGCATTTCGAAAATAGAATCGGGTATAATGAACATTCATCTTACAGAAACGAATATAAGCAATCAGTTGCAATTTGTTTACGATTCTTTAAAATTGGATGCTAATAATAAAAAACTCAATTTATCCTTTTCTTGTGCATTATCAGAAAAACAATCAATTATAAAAACGGATACTGAAAAGTTTTTTGGAATCCTTTCCAATCTGGTTAAAAATGCCATAAAATATACCAAAACAGGATCAATAGAATTTGGGTACATTAATAAAGGTGAAGAATTTGAATTTTTTGTAAAAGATACCGGAATAGGAATTGCAAAAGAAATGCAGGAAGCCATTTTTCAGCGTTTTATTCAAGCTGATATCGGCGATAAAATGGCACGGAAGGGAGCCGGACTTGGTTTGTCAATAGCAAAAGCTTATGTTGAACTATTGGGCGGTAAAATATGGGTAGAAAGCCAGGTAAGTGTTGGTTCAACATTCTATTTCACTTTACCATACAAAAGGGCGGAATGACAAAAATTGTTGATTCTGATTCTATAAGGGAAAAAGAAAGACTGAATAATCCAGTCATTGATCTGGTGTTAACGGACATCCAAATCCCATGGGCCGGAAATTTGATCAGAATGCGCCAATGGCGGAATCAGGATTGCCCGGCTCTGCCCAAATCGCAATAGGAGAGCGCTCCGAAGTGGTTGTCATAAAGTAATTGTTGTAGAATATTAGTTTTGTAATTATTTAATATCAGGCTATATCATGTTACTTCGGATCCTTTTTCTTGTCGTCAGTGCCTGTATAGGTATCACTGGCTACAGTCGGGCTTTAGATGCGGAACAATGGGCAGTTTTTGAAACCTCGTTTACGTCCAGCGTTAAATATCGCAATGCGTTCACCGAGATGGAGGTGAACGTCGTCTTCAGGCAAGGCGAAAAGCAATGGAAGGTTCCGGCGTTCTGGACTGGCGACAAGAATTGGACGGTTCGATTCGCGCCTCCTTTTCAGGGGAAATACACCTATCGCGTTGAATGCACCGACAAGGCTAATTCCGGCCTCAACGGGAAAGAGCAAACCCTGTCAGTCGCGGCCTACAAAGGCGACAACCAGCTGCTGAAGCATGGTTTTGTGCAAGTGAGCCCGGATAAGGGTTACTTCACCCACGAAGACGGCACGCCGTTCCTCTGGCTGGCCGACACCTGGTGGAAATGCCTGTGCAAGCGGATGACCTGGGTGGGTTTCCAGGAACTAACCGCCGACCGCAAGGCGAAAGGTTTCAATGTGGTGCAGATAGTGTGTGGCCCATATCCCGACGAAAATTTCTTCGCGCCGAGCCTGGAGAATGAGGGCGGACAGCCTTACCTGGCGAATGATATGAGCGTGGTGAATCCGAAATATTTTGATTATGCCGACAGGAGGTTCAGGCATCTGGTCGACGCCGGCATTGTTCCGGCGATTGTCGGTGCCTGGGGGCGTGGCGACTGCAACAGCATGGAGAAATTCGGAGCTGTTAATATCAAGCGGCACTGGCGTTATCTGATTGCGCGTTACAGTGCCTACCCGGTTTTCTGGATTCTCGCAGGCGAGATCGCCGATGAAACCAAATGGGGAAAGGGACCGTGGGCTGAAGTCGCAAAATACGTGAGAGAGATCGATCCTTACAAGCATCCGCTTACCTGCCACACCGGTCAGGGACGGCGTGGTGCCGAGGGGGATGAGTACCTGATTGACTATGATATGGTCGGTGGAAATCATGATGAAAGGGAAGCCGTAGCTAACGGCACGCTTAACCTTCTCACTTCTGCCATCGCAAAAAAGCCCGCCATGCCCGTGCTGTGCGGCGAAACTTGCTACGAGGGGCACATGCAGCAGGGGTTCGGTGATGTTCAGCGGCATATTTTATGGCGGAACATGCTGAGCGGTGCTGCCGGCCACACCTATGGCGCTGCAGGAGTCTGGCACGCTGGCGTGGAAGGCGATCACGGGAATTGGGGCGCCTGGGACCGCCAACCCTATGACTGGACAACCTGGAAGCAGGGATGAACTACCCGGGATCAACACAGCTGGGAATCGCCAAGAAACTGCTGGAGCAGTACCCGTGGTCACACTTCGTACCTCATCCCGAATGGGTTGAAAATAATTGTTTCGCGGCAGGCATTCCGGGCGAAGTAAGGTTTATCTATCTGCCGCGACGCAACATTTACAATTGGGATGGTCCGGAGGTGAAGAATCTTGAACCGGATGTCGATTGGCATGTGTATTACTTTGATCCCGCAACGGGCCGAACATTTGATCAGGGAACGATAAAAGCCACAGCAAAAGCGGGCGACAAGGATGCCAAACCGGTCAGCTTCAGGAAAAACGTTCCATCTCCCCAGGATTGGGTTCTCGTATTTGAAGCTGTTTTAAAGGGCTCATCTCAGAGTCTTGGGGGCGTCGGTCAAGACTGGAAGTCCATGATGACGATAGCCGAACGGAAATACGATGCGCAAGGAAACCTGCTACCGTTGCAGTCGTACGACGAGACTATCCGGCGAGGTATGGATTTTCTCCTTCAAGACCACCTGAAATGGTTCAAGGGCCCGTCGTCGATGTTGCTGGACGAGAAGGGGCAGCAACAACCTCCATGGGTATACTACTCCAACCTTCAGCAGGACGGGACGCCATTTGAGAAATCCGTGGACCGTTTTGTCTCATACCCGGCCTTCCACCACGCCCTCGCCATCAGGACCTTTCTTGCTTACTGGAAGTACTCTGGCGACAACACCTCCCTCCGCGAGGCTGTCGGGCTTGCCGACTGGAACATCGCTCACAGCACACCAGCCGACTGGGCTTATGGCAGCCTACCATACAGCACCTTCCAGGAAAGGAAGCCCGGCGGATTCCGCGACAAGACTGGCCTGATGCCCGACAAGGCGGCCATTATGGCTCTGGCCTATCTCCGGTTGCATGAGACGACGCATGAGGCAAGGTTTCTGCAGGCCGCTGAAGCGATCGGGATGACCTTGAGCAAAAAGCAACGCCCCGATGGCACATGGCCCTTCCGGGTTGATCCCATGACCGAGATGGTCATCGAGGATTATACCAGCAGCGTGATTTATGCCGTCATGCTTTTCGAAACGCTTGACAGGCTGAACGGCAATCATTATTATCGGGTCAACAGGGATCTGGCCTGGGATTGGTTGCTCAACGGTCCGGTCAGGAACAAGGATTTCCGGGGGTTTTATGAGGATATCGCGGATCAACCAACGAACCGGACCAACTATGATTGCCTCGATGTGATCCGCTATCTGCTGGCCAACCGGACCGATGCGAATGGTTACCTTGACCTGGCCAGAGAACTC
>CAIXHD010000297.1 GCA_903919065.1 uncultured Bacteroidota bacterium | reverse complement strand
TGTGAATCTGCGATTCGGAATGTTTATCCACTTTAATATCCCGACATTCATGGATGATGACTGGGCCGATCCGGATGCTTCGCCGGCTATCTTTAATCCTGTAAAACTCGACTGCAACCAGTGGGCGAAGGCTGCGAAATCGGCAAACATGTCCTATGGTTGTCTGACCACCAAACATCACAGCGGGTTCTGTATCTGGGATACCAAAACCACCAATTACAATGTGATGAACAGTCCGCTGAAGCGCGATGTGGTGCGGGAATATGTGGATGCTTTTCGGGGTCAGGGATTAAAAGTGATGATCTATTTCTCTATTCTGGATACGCATCATAAGCTTCGTCCGGGGTTTATCAACCAAAAACATATTGAGATGGTGAAGGCTCAGTTGACGGAGCTGCTGACCAATTATGGTGAAATTACCGCCCTGATTATTGATGGCTGGGATGCGCCCTGGTCGAGGATTTCCTATGATGATATTCCATTTGAGGACATATATTTATTGGTCAAATCACTGCAGCCGAACTGTGTGTTAATGGACCTGAATGCTGCAAAATATCCCGCTGATGGTATGTTTTATACTGATATTAAATCGTATGAGCAGGGTGCGGGTCAGCATATATCCAAAGAGAGCAACCGCTTGCCGGCGTTATCCTGCTTACCGATCAATAAAAACTGGTTCTGGAAAAAGTCTTTTCCGACTGATCCGGTGAAAGATCCGAAAGTACTGGTGAATGAAGATATCATCCCCTTCAATAAAGTGTATTGCAACTTTATACTGAATGTGGCACCGAACCGTGATGGTCTGATCGATGATAATGCCCTGAAAGCCCTCAGTGAAGTCGGAAAACTCTGGAAAAATGAAGGTCCGGTGGCAGCTCTTCTTCCATGTGATGCCCCGGTGATCTCCTCGAACCTGGCAAAGCACCGGCCGGCCGAATCATCGTGGAGCAACGACATGGATATCATGGATTTTGCCAACGACGATAATTTCAATAGCTGCTGGAATTCCAATCGGGCGGTAAAAGAACCCTGGTGGCAGGTAAACCTCGATAAGGAGCTGGGCTTTAATATGATTACCATTGTTGAGGGTAAGGTGAATATCAGCAAATACCGGATTGAGTACGAGGTAAACGGAGCCTGGAAAACTCTTTTGACAGGTGATAATGCAAGTCGCGTTAAGGTTCATCGCTTTAACCGAGTGTGGGGCGATAAGGTGAGGATCAGGATTGATGGATCAGCCACACCGCCGGTGATTGCAGAGGTTGGCGTTTATGATGAACGAAGAGGTGACAAGTGACGGGTGACGAGTGACGAAGAAGAAGATCGATTTCCGAAGAAGAAGATCGGGGGACGAAGGCAAGACTGGAGACTGGAGACTGAAGACTGAAGACTGAACTCGAATCTCATCATCCCGCCCTCATTTTAGCGTATTGTCAGCGGGGTAAGTTTCCATCATGCCTTTATTGAGAGTAATTTCCCTGATGTCGCCTTTTGGCAGAACGATGCTGATAGTTCTGTTGCCTGATTTCCAGACGTTCATCGGTTTTCTGATAGTTTTTTCGGAGCCATCTTTATAGGTGACATTCAAAACGATGGGAACCGGGTAGCCCCCTTTGTTTTCAATGGTAACCGTTGTTTCCGGCTTGCCGGTTTCCACTCTTCCGATGGCCAGATCGACATATCCGAAGTCGAACATCCAGGGTTTCCA
>CAIXHD010000296.1 GCA_903919065.1 uncultured Bacteroidota bacterium | reverse complement strand
CTCTTCTGTCACCCGTCACCTGTCACGCGTCACTTCTCATAAACTTGCTAATGTCAATGTAAAATAATACCTTTGTGAACTGATCGTATGAATTTTTAATATGTCTAGTTCACCAATTAAGAATTTCGATATCATTCTGGCAATTTATCAGGATAGCCGAACCGTTTTCCGGCTCAAGGATATTGCTGTTCTGATTGGGGAAACGAGGTTTCAAACTTTGAATCTGAAATTGAATTATTATGTTCGGACAGGCAAGTTGCTGAACCCGCGGAAAGGAATTTATGCAAAACCCGGATATAAGCATGAGGAACTGGCCTGCATTTTATACACTCCTTCCTATATCTCATTGGAATATGTTCTTCAGAAATCTGGAGTTGTATTTCAATATGATTCAAGAATCACATTGTCCAGTTATCTGAGCAGAAGTATTGAGGTCAGTGGTCAGGGATACATTTATCGGAAAATTAAAAATGAAATTCTGGTTAACACAAGCGGAATTATCAGAAACAACAACACAATCAATACTGCAACGGCTGAAAGAGCGTTTTTAGATGTACTTTATCTTGATGTGGATTATCATTTCGACAATTTTAATCCTTTAAAAAAAGAGCTGATTTACAAACTATTACCGATCTATCAATCAAAAGTATTAACACAAAGGGTAAATAAACTGATTCCAAATGTTTGAAATCAACCGGCATAAATTCTTTTTGGTTCAGATCCTGAAAGAGATATATTCAGATTTAGAACTGGCAAATTATCTGGGATTCAAAGGTGGGACAGCACTGATGTTCTTTTATGATTTGCCACGATTCTCGGTCGATTTAGATTTCAACTTGCTGATTGCAGAAAAAGAGGAGGTTGTATTCCAAAAGCTTCGCCTCATCTTACTCAAGTATGGGGCAATATTTGATGAGGCAAAGAAATTCTATGGCCCCATACTGGTCCTTGATTACGGGGTCGACGAGCGCAAGCTGAAACTGGAAATCTCAAACCGTGAATTTGGGGACAGTTATGAAAACAAAAATTTTCTGGGTATAAATATGAAAGTCATGGTGCAGGCAGATATGTTTGCGCATAAACTCTGCGCACTGCTCGACCGGAATTCTATTGCCAACCGGGATATTTTTGATTGCTGGTTTTTCATGCAAAGGCAAACGCCACTAAATGCCCGAATAGTTGAAACGCGCATGGGAATGCCTCTGGGTGATTACATCCAAAAATGCATAAGCCATCTTGAATTAAAAAACAGCAGGAGCCTTTTAAGCGGCATGGGTGAATTAATGGATGATGAAATGAAGGCATTTGTCAGAACGAAACTCATGGCAGAAGTTATCGGCCTGTTAAAGTTCTACAAAGATTTTCCGATAAGCGCATAAGAAAAGAAGGTGGCTATGACAGATGCATTCTGAAAGAGTGCATTTATGGAACGCGTTACGAAGGGCGAACGTTCTTCTGGTGAATGTTGTGGTAAGGGACGGGGTCCCCGCTTCCGGCTGCGCCTGCGCGGGGATGACAACTCTCCGAGGGCCATTTCTGCCGAATGTCTTCAGTCTCCAGTCTTCAGCCTTCCGGGTCACGCGTCACGCGTTTCGTGTTTCGATCTCCTTTATCGGTCACCGGTCACCCGTCACCTGTCACATTCTCTCCTTCTCCTCAAAGCAAAAAGGCTGAACTATATAACCCTGATTGATCAAAGAATCACTATCTTTAACCATCCCCCACTTGATTTTGCATAACTGTTTTTTCTTGAGATGAGATCAATTTTCAAAATTGCTGCGCTTTTCATCGGGGTCATTACCTTGATTTCTTTGGGTTTACTTTCCTGCCGGGAAGCAAACCTCCCTCCGGCAGCCATCCTGGAAGCGTTTCCGGCTATCGGCGATACCTCCATCACTTTTGAATTCAATGCCGGCAAATCGGAAGACGACCGCAGCTACGCCATCGGATTGAGATATCGCTGGGATATCAATGATGATGGAGTTTGGGATACCGAATTTGCCGCAAATAAATCTTACACTCACCAGTTCATAGTGCCGGGAACCTATTCTGTTGCAGTTGAGGTACGCGATGTTGATGGTCTTACTTCGGTTGCAAGGGATTCGGTTCAGGTTTTTGGCGAAAACACTGATATAGATACCCTGATTGACGCCCGGGACGGAACCAAATACCGGACGGTGAAAATCGGCGACCGGTGGTGGATGGCCGAAAACCTCAGATACGGCATCGAAATCTCTACCGAAAAAGAACAGACTGATAATGATACCGTTGAAAGATACCGACTGAGGCAATACATATCAGATGATACCATTGGCGGGGTTTACCGGTGGCAGGAAGCTATGAACTACCATGCGGAAAATCCGCAGGGCATCTGTCCCGATGGCTGGCACCTTCCCACCGAAAAGGAATTTGAACTGCTGCACCACACTTACCCATACCTCTATGGTTGCAAGTATTTTGGCAAAGATGGATTATCAAATCTTAACCTCGACATCGGCAACTGGGGACAACGCTGGGAGGATGGAACATTTTGGGACCTCCCCCACGAAGGTAGTTTCTGGTCATCCTCCTACCGAAAGGAGGATATCAGTTACTGGCCTTACTGTCTCCAATTTGAAAGTGTCCATAATGTATTCAATATTGGTCTTTGGGATATGTCAGGACCAGAAAACCATTGGGCCAGCACCTATTATCTATCAGTGAGATGCATAAAGAATTTATAGAAGAAGAATCCGGCTTATGAAACTATCCGGACTTTCGCTATTAGCTCTGTTTACCAGCCTGATGTCATGCTCAAATGAGCTCGACCTGCTAAATATTGCCGATCCGATTCCGGTGGTTTATTTTGTAATGAATCCGGATGAACCTGCATATCACCTCACCCTCACAAAATCATTGTCAGGTGTTGGTAACGGTTACGATCTGGCCCACGATCCCGACCGGGTATTTTACCAGTCGGCCGATATCCGGATGGAAGGTTGGATGAATGAATATAAAGTGTGGGAGGAAAAATTCAACCTGACCGATAAAATCAAAAATCCTGGAATTTTTCCTGAATCACCGGGATATTGCTACGAATCGCCCAATGACTTTTACCCAAATCAAAACGTCGGTATCCTTCCCAATGGATATCATCAGATTACGCATTTCAGGCTGGTGCTGAATTTGGAGGGAGCACTGGGTCCGATACTGGCCACCATACCCTTAATTCCCATGCCCCAACGAAAATTTCCTGCTACGCCACTCAAGGTGCTGGACATTAACCCCGATGGGTCAAATTACAAGGCAGTAATTAAGTTTGACCCCGATTACGTCAAATACTGCGAGCTGGTTTGCCTGTTCCGCTACCAGGAATATCAATACGATAGAACCTGGCTGGACTACTCTGTAACATTCCAGCTCCGAAAAAACATAATGATTATCGACGATGAGGCTGCTACCTTTATCGATTCTGACCTGTTTTTAAACAAGCTGGCTGTTAACATTAAGCCGGTAAATGATACGATTACCCGCAAATTCAAATCGCTCGACCTGATATTTTATGTTGGGGATCAGAATTATGCCGATTACAACAATTCCTATATCAACACCGGAAACAATGACGCTCCGCCAATCGGGAATATCAGCAACGGCTATGGAATGTTCACCATGGCCAGAACGATTAAAATCGAGAAAAATATGATCATGAGCCCCCGCACCCTTCAATTAGTATCGACCAGCGATATCACCAAAAAGCTCGGCTTCGTCAGGTGGTAGGTTTTTTGGAAGGACAAAAGGGCAAAAGAGGGAGGACGCATGGGTCCTCCCCTACGACGTTCCTCCGCGTCACGCGTTTCGTGTTTCGTGTTTCGATCTTCTTCTTCGTCACCTGTCACCTGTCACAATCTTCTCAAAGGGTACCGGGTACGCTGTCACCCACACCTCCGGCTTAAATTCCGACACCCCATTCTTCAACACCAGCACTACGGCATCGATTTTAGCACCGATCATATCCGGAGTGAGCGGAATATAATAGGTATAGTTCGATTCAGCCCGTGGCACCGGATATTCCCAGGCATTGCTTTTATAGGATAGACTGCGGTCGGGAGCTCCAACCGGCTGGCCATTCACGCGGATGGCAGCATAAGCTCCCTCATCACCGTGCTTGCCGTTCAATGCAATGGCCAGATAGCTGCCTTTCGGGATTTCATTTATAGTAAAGCTGGTTTCAAAAGCTTCTTTGGGTGCTGCCAGTCGGTACGAGCTGAACAGGTTTGAGGCACGCCACTGGCTGCG
>CAIXHD010000295.1 GCA_903919065.1 uncultured Bacteroidota bacterium | reverse complement strand
GCCTCATAGGCTGATTTAAGGTTTTCTACACGAATTTCTTTAATCTGGCGGCTGATATCGAAATCATCCTCCATCTCTTTTATCTGAATCTTCAGTTTATCCTTCTGGATTCCTTTTAATTCCATTTCGTTCTGAAGGCGATTCAGGTCGTTCGAGGCCATTTCATTGTCGAGTATCAAAAGCGTATCACCAGTGTTTACCCTTGCTCCGGGCGTTTTTGTGATTTTCAGCACTTTGCTTCGGAAGGGAGCATTGATCACCTCCTCATAGTTGGGTATCACAATTCCGGAACCCTGGACAGTGATCTGGAGATTTCCCTGATCGACATTTGCCGGTACTACCCCAGATAGAGTAATCACCGGTGTAAAGGCGCCCTTCAAAGACAGGATGATAATCAGTGGGATAATAATGATCAGTGAAGCAAATGCCAATTGCCGGATCACCACTTTTCTTTTGTGCGATTTTGATACAGGTCGATCCATTAATAGAGATTTATATCAGAGGAGCAATCTTTGAGCCATTAATGCCTAATAACTGACAATCAATTTATTAAGATATATTCGATATTAAAACCTGTATTGTTTTGATACAGTGGAGGACACGCGGGTCCTCCACTACACATGTCGCTGCAAACTGTAGACTGGGTACTGCCGGCTGCTTAAAAGTTAAATCATGTTAAAACTCGATGAAGAAAACAGCCTGACAGATCATTGATTAGTGGATTGGATTAATTTGGAGGTGGAAACCAGGAGGTTCAGCGGGAGGACCCGCGGGTCCTCCCCTACAAATAAAACCGTTATGAAAAATCGCGTAATTATTGTTGCCCTGATCGCTATTGCATGGGCAGGTATCAACGTAAATGCACAGGAATTATCGCAGGATATCCTGAGCAAGGTAAAGTATCGCGCCATCGGTTCAACCAGGCACAGCGGGCGTTTCGTTGACTTTGCCGTCAACGAGAAAAATCCGGCAACTTTTTATGCAGCACTGGCTTCCGGTGGTTTATGGAAGACTGTGAATAACGGGATCACCTTTGTCCCGGTTTTCGATGAAGCAGGCGCCATAAGCATTGGAGATATCGCGATGGATCAAAAAAATCCTGAAATAATCTGGGTTGGAACCGGTGAAGCCAACAACAGCCGGACTGCTTATTATGGCGATGGAATTTATAAATCGACCGACGGCGGAAAAACCTGGATCAATATGGGTTTAAAAAACTCGCTGCATATCGGCCGGATCATTATCCATCCGAAAAATTCCGACATTATCTGGGTGGCAGCCGAAGGCCCATTGTACGGACCAAAGGGCGACAAGGGAGTATTCAAATCCACTGATGGAGGGAAAACGTGGAAACAGGTACTGAAAGTGACAGTTGACAACCGCGAAATTGGTATTGTCGATCTGGTGATGGATCCAACTAATCCTGATGTATTTATAGCTGCTTCCTATGATAAGGAACGCAAGCCCTGGACATTCAATGCCGGCGGACCGGGCAGCGCGCTATATAAATCGACTAACGGAGGAACCTCCTGGACCAAACTGACAGGTGGCCTACCGGAAGGCATTCTTGGCCGTATCGGGGTTGACATTTCTGCCAGCAATCCGAAAGTTGTTTATGCCAATATCGAAAACTGCAATATCGATAGCGTCACCACTGCTCAACGTTGGGAAATGATGAAAAACGGTATTGGTCCAAAGAGAGGTCAGAACGAAAAAGGCGACGAAGTTTATCGGTCCAATGATGGTGGCAAAACATGGAAAAAAGCAAGTCCCGATGGCCAGAGTATCGGCGGCGGACCAGCCTACTATTATCAGCAGGTGCGCATCGATCCTACTACGCCGGAGCATGTTTACATAATCGGCATCAGCGTTTGGGAAACTACAAACGGTGGAAAAGACTGGAAAACAGCATTCCGTTTTGGCGGCGATAATCATGCCATGTGGATTGATTCAAAAGATCCCAAGCATTTTCTCCTTGGATATGACCACGGTCTGGGAATTACTTACGATTCTGGTCTCAATTGGTACCATCCTGATTTTCTTCCTGTTGGCCAGTTTGTTGCCATAGGTTACGACTTTGACTATCCATACAATGTTTATGGTGGGCTGCAGGATAACGGTTCCATCAAAGGCCCGTCAACCAAAAAAAGTGGTGGCGCCATAAAGCTCGAAGAATGGAGAACAACAGGCGGTGGCGATGGCATGTTTAATGTTGTGGACTGGGACGATAGCCGCTGGTTGTACAATGAGTCGCAGAATGGCTCCATCAGCCGTCTGGATCAGGTAACCGGTGAATCATCAGGCATACAGTATGAAAAGATGGACCGGTGGGCATGGAATGCCCCGATTGTAGTATCCCCGCACAACTCAAGAACTATTTATCATGCAGGAAACAAAGTAGTAAAATCCACCAACCGCGGCGAGAGCTGGACAGAAATCAGTCCGGATCTTACCACCAATGATACCCTGAACACACACAGTACGGGCAATGTACCTTATTTCACCATTGTTACGATGGAGGAATCCTACCTCGAAGCAGGAGTGATCTGGGTTGGAACGGATGATGGCAAAGTGCAGATGACAAAAGACGGTGGAAAAACATGGAACGATATTACCGCCAATATCAAAGGCCCCGGATATTGGGTAAGCCGTGTGGAACCATCGCATTTTTCGAGTGCCACGGCTTACGTCACAATCACAGGATTCCGTCACGATGATTTCCGTCCGTTTGTATATAAAACCACTGATTACGGCAAGACATGGACCTCAATTGCATCCAACCTGCCAGACGAACCCATTTGTGTAATCCGTGAACATTTCCGGAATCCAAACCTGCTTTTTGTGGGTACAACTAAACAGGTTTTCGTATCCATTGATGGCGGTAAAGTTTGGTCATCCATGCGTGCAAATATGCCGTTTGTAGCTTGTGAAGATCTCAAAATTCATCCACGTGAAAATGACCTGATTGTTGGAACGCATGGTCGCAGTTTGTGGATTGCCGATATCTCCTGGCTGGAAAATTTCGACGGCAAAACCCTGAGTTCTGCTTTTACACTCTTTAAGCCCGAGAACAAAGTCCTTTGGCAGGGAACCAGTGAAAACAACAGCTCATCGAGCAACTATGCCGGTGAAAGCGAGCAATCCGGAGTTCCGGTATCCTTTTATCTGAAAGACTCAGTAAAAGAAGTTGTCATGCAGATATTTGAAGGAGACCG
>CAIXHD010000294.1 GCA_903919065.1 uncultured Bacteroidota bacterium | reverse complement strand
GCATAAAAATGATCGTCCTCAACTAATAGTATAAACACGGCATGTTTTTTATTGTAAAGCAAGTTAGCGATAAAATATTATTTTTGATTTAAACTCCGTTCAAAAAGGTCCATTATTTTATGATCACTCATTTTAGCGATCCGAAACAAGTATTGGTGGAATTGGCTCTTTCAATAGCAGGTGACAGGAAAACTTCCGGAGGTAACCTTGATAGCTTCCTGAACTTTTGTATGCCACTTTTTGTTGAAAAACTTGAGTGCTCAGGAGCATCTGTTTTCAGGGAAACTCCAACCGGTTATCAATCTGTTTACACATCAGGTCCCTGCGATTTACAGGAGTTTCTCTTGTCGGATGAGGCAGGCATCCTGATTAGAACAATGAAGGAATCAGGAGTTGTTTGGCACTGTCATTCCATTGGGGAAGAGACCCATTATTACCTCTTTATACTGGAAGGTTTCGGATTGCTGATTCTCTCTTCAAATGCAATGCTGGAAGATCAATTTGCTAACAGTCTTACACCCGTTATCACCTTACTTGCGCATGCATGTTTTTACCATCTGAATGGTAATTACGGGAGTATCAGTGAAGTTGAAATTGCCCAGTCGATTAATCTGGCAAAAGTCAGGTTCATGTCAAATGTCGGACATGAAATTTACACCCCGTTGAATGTTATAATTGGAATGCTCAGCCTGCTGCGTGAATCCAATCTCGATGATCACCAGCTAAAATTATTGACTAGTATTACTGTAGCATCGGACAACCTCCTCACCCAGGTAAATGATATTCTTGATTACAGAACCATTGATACCGGTGAGCTGGAGTTGAAAATGGGAGTTTTTAATATCCATGACCTTTTTCGCAGGTTATTTGATGCCAATGAATATAAAGCGGACAATAAGAATCTTTTACTAAAATATCACACTGAAAGTTCACTGCCTCAGGCATTAATCGGGGATTCATTAAGGTTGATGCAGGTTATTAATAACATTCTGAATAATGCCATCAAGTTTACTCAGAAGGGGACAATTGATTTTTATTGCCATTTATCTGAAACTGCCGGTAATAAATTTAAAATTCTTTTCTGCGTTGAAGATACCGGTATTGGGATCAGCCCTAAGAATCTTGAGAAAATCTTCGATAGTTTTCAACAAGAGGACGATAGCTTTGCCAAGTCATATGGCGGAATGGGGCTGGGGCTTACCATGAGCAGCAAACTGGTTAACCTGATGGGAGGCAAACTTGAAGCCCGAAGCATAAAGAATTCAGGCAGCAGCTTTTTCTTTACCCTGGAGCTCGAGAGGGATCTGTCGGTTGAATCAACTAAAGACCATTCAGAAGTTATCAGAGAAGCTCCAACCCTGCATGGAAGGAAACTCCTTTTAGTGGAGGATAATGAGTTTAACCAATATTTTACGATGGCGATTCTCGAAAGTTGGGGTGCTGTCTGTACCATTGCGGAGAATGGACAAAAGGCTATTGACCTGGCCAGAACTGAAAAATTCGACCTTATTCTGATGGATATACAAATGCCTGTAATGGATGGTTTTACATCAGCCACTTATATGCGGAATAACCTGAAGATCACGACACCGATTCTTGCACTGACGGCAAGTGTTGTTAAAGGAGTTACGGAGCCATTTTTAAAGGCTGGTATGCAAGGTTGTATTACAAAGCCATTTGAGCCCTATGAATTATTTTGCAAGATTAAAGAAATCTTGCCGCCGCAGGACGAAATCATGATACAAGTGCCAGAAGAAGAGGAGAATATAAATCTTATGGATCTTTCCTCTCTCTCCAAAATGGTCGGCAATGATCCGGTAAAAATTAACCGGATGGTTGAGAAGTTTCTGGAGGTAACCCCTGCGGATGTTGATGAACTTGCCAATCAGGCAAAAAGCAAAAATATTGAAGCGATCAGCCGCACCTCGCACAAATTGAAATCGTCAATTGGCTTGGTTTCAAATGATACCATGCGTGATCTCATTCGTACTATTAATGAAAAAAGTGCTGCAGCACAGGATGACGAGGCACTGTATAACATGATTCAAAAGTTCCTGAAATATTTTCCAGGTTTAATGAAGCAGATGAAGGATCTGTTCTGAATTGCCTTCCATCAGCAGCTTTTATTTCTGTCCAATGCAGTAGGGAATGGTAAAATAAAATGTTGCACCCTTGCCAGGTTCACTTTCCACCCAGATTTTCCCACCCAGTATTTCAACATAAGCTTTCGATATCGCCAGACCTAAACCAGCTCCATCATAATTTCTGGCTTTTGAATCACTGCCTTTACGAAATCTGTCAAAAACCTTATGCTTCATTTCATGATTGATTCCGGTACCTGTATCCTTTACGAAAAATTGCAGAGACGGATAATTATCCGTCTCTACCAAATGGTAGCCGAATTCCAGAGATCCTTCATGTGTGAATTTGATTGCGTTTTTAATCAGGTTGGTCAGAATAGCATAAATTTTTTCAGTATCAGTGCTGATCACAGCAAGATTCCCCGGGAGTGAATTCTTGTATTTTAACTCAATACCTTTTTTCTCTGCTTCCGGTTGGAAGAAGTTAAATAAAAACTCAATCTGGTCATTTATATTTGTTTCTGAAACAGATACCTGCATCTGCCCGGATTCCACTATTGAGATGGTAACTATATCATTGATAATGTTTAATAAACGCTGACCCCCTTTTTGAATTATTTCAATGAATTTTTCTTTCTCAGCGCCGGTAAGGTCAGGATCTTTAAGAAGTTCGGTAAAACCTAAAATTCCATTCATAGGGGTACGGATCTCATGGCTCATGTTCGCCAGAAAAGCTGATTTCAGGCGATCACTTTCTTCTGCATGCTCCTTGGCTTTTACCAGTTCGTCTTTAGCTTGCTTTTGCTCAGTGATGTCCCAGAAAATTCCAAATACCCCGGTAATTTTGCCATCAGCGTCGTGATTTGGAGTCTTGGTGGTATGGATCCATCTATCTTGGCCATCTGCGAGATATTTCTCTTCAATTTCCTCGGTCTGTCCGGTTTCAATTATTCGCAGGTCATCCCTGACGTAATTAACAGCAAGTTCATTGGGGAAAAGATCAGTGTCACTTTTGCCCATAAAATCCTCGGGATTAAGATTCAGGTCCCGTGCATAATTCTCATTTACAAATACATACTTTGAGTCTAAATCTTTCATGAAGACCTTTTGCGGAATATTCTCTACAAGAGATCTGAATACGTTCAAACTTTCTTGTAAGGCAGTTTCTGCATTTTTTCGCTCTGTTATGTTTTCATGCATGAAAACAAATTTTTCAGATTTGCCATTCCTCCCGTTTAGTGGAAACAATACAGCATGAATGCAAACCGGGTGGTCAGGAAGTTCCGGAAAAACATCGTGAGTGTTGTAATAAATTTCCGGAAAGTGCACAACTTCCCCTTTCATGGCGCGTGAAATATAGTCACCCATGCCTTTATTTTTTAAATCCGCAAATATTGAAAAGTCCGGAGGTGGCGCCGTACCAAAAAGTAAGGTATGTGCAGGGTTCGTTCTTAAAGTGAAACCTTCCTTGTCAATAATTTGAATTGACATCGGATTGTTTTCAATGATTTCATTGAGAATTTCGTCGGACACCTTTCTCTCAAGAAGCACGCTTTCCTGAAAAGCTTTCAAAGAAGAGTTCTCTTTCCTTAACTCGTCAATTTCAATGAGGAGTTCTTCTTTGGCTTTATCCATGTAGATCAAAATTTAAAAATTCAAGGGGGTAAGGTAAGGTGAATTAGGTTATCCGGCTTGTCGATATTGAACTATTTAATGAGTCAGATGATTAAGAATTAAAACAATACCCGGTGCATAAGGATTTAGATGGAATTTTCAGCCTCAACTGCCGGTCATGGTTATATTTTGTATATTATTGCGAAAATTTCCTTTACCATGGAAGACACCATTCTGATTCTGGATTTCGGTTCCCAATATACCCAGCTAATTGCACGTAAAATCAGGGAATTAAACGTCTATTGCGAAATACATCCGTTTAATAAGCCGCTCGAACGGGGTAGTCATATTAAGGGACTGATCCTTTCCGGAAGCCCGTTTTCAGTGAGGGATGTAAATGCACCGAAACCCGATTTGACTAACTTTAAGGGAATCATACCGATACTCGGAATCTGTTATGGTGCACAGTACCTGGCGCACTTTTTCGGAGGCGAAGTGCTCCCATCGAACCAGCGTGAATACGGTCGCGCAAACCTTTCATTTGTTGATCGGAATGATCAACTTTTTGGAGGTATCTCATTGAATACCCAGGTGTGGATGTCGCATGGTGATACTATAGCCAGAATCCCTGAAAACTACCATATTACCGCCAGTACCAGTGATGTAAAAGTTGGAGGATTCCGTATTGAGGGTGAGCCAACTTTTGGTATTCAATTCCATCCCGAAGTATACCATACACTGGAGGGCAAGGATCTGCTTCGGAATTTTCTGGTAGATATATGCGGATGCAGCCAGAACTGGACTGCGGATGTCTTTATCGACAGTACAATAAAGTCAATACTGGGCATTGTAGGTGATGATAAAGTTGTACTTGGCCTTTCAGGCGGAGTGGATTCAACTGTTGCCGGTGTATTACTCCATAAAGCTATCGGCAGCCGTTTGACAGGTATTTTTATAGACAACGGATTATTGCGCAAGAATGAATTCGATGAAGTACTTGAATCTTATAAGCATTTGGGCCTGAATGTTATCGGTATCAGGGCAGCCAATGAGTTTCTTTCCCAGCTCGAAGGTATTACCGATCCGGAGAAAAAGCGCAAAGCTATCGGCAGAGTCTTTATTGAGGTTTTTGAACGGGAAGCCAGGAAATTGACTGGCATTAACTGGCTCGCTCAGGGAACTATTTATCCGGATGTTATTGAATCGATTTCAGTTAATGGACCGTCAGCAACAATAAAATCTCATCATAACGTAGGTGGGTTGCCCGATAAGATGCATCTGAAAATTGTTGAGCCTCTTAAACTTCTTTTTAAAGATGAGGTTCGTCGCGTAGGTCAGGCGCTGCATATACCGGAATCATTCCTAAAACGCCATCCTTTTCCCGGACCGGGACTGGGAATCAGGATACTTGGCGCTGTAGATGCCACGAAGGTCAGTTTGCTGCAGGAAGTTGATCATATCTTTATTCAGGGTTTGAAAGAGGCTGGACTCTATGATCAGGTTTGGCAGGCGGGTACGATGCTCCTGCCAATTCAGGCGGTGGGCGTCATGGGCGATGAACGAACCTATGAAAGCGTTGTTGCATTGAGGGCAGTTACCTCGACAGATGGGATGACAGCTGACTGGGCTCATCTTCCCTATGAATTTCTTGCAAAAATATCTAACGAAATAATCAATCGGGTTAGAGGAGTTAATAGGGTGGTGTATGATATCAGCTCAAAACCGCCGGCAACTATTGAGTGGGAGTAGGGAAGAATATGCTGTTGATAAGTGGGCCAATTTCTTGAAGTGGCAGAACATAATCAGGTTTAAACCTCTCGATTACGGATTCCGGCATTCGCGCGATCGATGCTGTTTTCGGATCCTGGACAATGACCATCCCCCCGGATTTTCTGATCAGTTCACACCCTGAAGCTCCATCCCAATTAGCACCTGTAAGGATAATTCCAATCAGCTTGTTTCCAAATGCCCAGGAAGCCGTTTCAAATAATACATCAATGCTAGGGCGGGAATAATTCACCTTTTCTTCATTGCTCAAACTGATCGACTTGTCCGACTCAACCAGCAAGTGATAATCGGGTGGGGCGAAATATACATGTCCGGCTTTTAAAATCTCTTTTTCTTCAGCCTCTTTTACCCTGAGCTTGCATAAACGGTCAAAATAGGTAATAATAAAGGAATCAGATGAGGCACTGATATGCTGAACTATAAGAACCGGAACAGGTAATCGCTCATCCAGCATGGGCAGGAAGATGCCGAGCGCATCAAGTCCACCTGCCGAAGCACCAATTACAATAGCATCATATGGAATTGTATATTCAAATGACATTGCTAATTAATATTTCAGACGGAAAATCTTATGTTTGGCTACTACCGGCTCAAAGTAAATGTTGTGCGGCGAAAATGTAATGCTTTCCTTGGATCCCAGGCATAGGAAACCGCCGGAAACCAGACTGTCGCGAAATAACCCCACAACCTTATCCTGCAATGACTTATTAAAATAAATCAGCGTGTTTCGGCACATTATCAGATTCATTTCTCCGAAAACGCTGTCAGTAACCAGATTGTGATCAGCAAAGACAATGTTTTCTTTGAGAATGTTCTTCATGATCGCTGAATCATACCGGGCATTATAATATTCTGAGAAGGAATTTTTTCCCCCGGATTTAATGTAATTCCGTGTATAATCTTTCATCAGGTTAACAGGATAAATAGCCTCCTTGGCCTTCTGCAAAACTGCCGGATTAAAATCTGTAGCATAAATCTGTGTACGGTTGAGCAGTCCCTCTTCTTTAAGCAGTATGGCCATTGAATAGACTTCTTCACCGGATGAGCAGCCAGCGTGCCAGATTTTTATAAACGGATAAGTTTTAAGTACAGGTATCACCTGCTCGCGTATGGATAGAAAGAAATCAGGATCGCGGAACATCTCAGTTGTGTTAATGGAGAGATCCTGAAGCAGCTGATGGAAGAAGGTTTCATCATACAATACCTTATGCTGCAATTCGGAAACGGAGTTAATGCCGGAAATGGCCAGCCTGTGCATAATTCGCCTTTTTGCATGGGCTTTTCCATAATCACGGAAATCATATCCATACCGCTGGTATATGCCCTCGAAAAGCAGGCTCATCTCAATTGCCTCAGGATCCAGAGGTAATATTTCGCTGTCTAATTCTTGTACAACCATACCCTTAGCATAGATAGTAATTTCTCGGAGTCGATTGGCTTGGTCAGATAATCATTGGCACCGGCTTGCAGGCATTTCTCCCTGTCGCCCGGCATCGCCTTGGCTGTAAGTGCAATAATTGGCAATTTGCGGTACTTCTGGTCCTTCCGGATCTCCTCCATTGCCTCATAGCCATTCATCTCAGGCATCATGATATCCATC
>CAIXHD010000293.1 GCA_903919065.1 uncultured Bacteroidota bacterium | reverse complement strand
TTTGACGATGTTACCCTCACTGGTGATCCGGCCATGGAAGCTACAGCGGCTATTACCAATGTTACCTGTAACGGAGATGCCAATGGGGCGATAAATGTGTCTGTAACAAAGGGAGTTGCACCATATACCTATGCATGGACCACCTCTGGTGGCAGTGGTTTGAATGCCACAGCCGAGGATCAGACAGGACTTACTGCAGGAACGTATAACCTGGTGGTGACTGATGCAAACAACGTGGTCAGTGATGCCTTTACTTTTACAGTGACCCAGCCGGCTGCCGATGCGGCAATCACCACTGGCCTCACCGTATCGGATGCTTCGGTTTGTAATCCGGCAGGAGGGAATGCTGCTTTTACAATTACTGCTGCCCAAAGTGGTGTCCATTATGAATTAAAAACACTCGCTGGTACATCATTAAGTACGGGTACCGGAACTGGCAGTGATCTTAGCCTGACCATGCTTCAGGCAAATATTCCAACTCCGGTAACTACAACATCCTATACCTATAAAGTGGTTGCTACTTCGGCCAGCGGATGCAGTACAGCCGATCTGACCGATCAGCCGACACTGACTGTGAATTATACGGATCCTCCTACCGGCAACGCCACCCAGAGCTTTTGCAGTATCAATGGCCCGAAAGTCAGTAATCTCTATGTAACCGGTACAGGAATTATCTGGTACAATGCCGCCAGCGGAGGCTCCGTTGTACCTGCAAGCACGAACCTGGTTAATGGTACCACTTATTATGCGAGTCGGACCGATGGCTACTGTGAATCTCCTGCCCGCCTGGCCGTTACAGCTGTCGTATATGCCACACCAACCATTCAGAGTATCACACATGGTGTAATTTGCGGATCGGGAACAGTAACCCTCCATGCTGCCGCAAGTACCGGAACAGTAAATTGGTACGCAGCTCAGACAGGTGGCAGCCCGATTGGTACCGGAAATGATTTTACCACACCAACAATCAGTACCACCACCTCTTATTGGGTAGATGGGACCAACAACGGATGTACCACCTCCACCCGCTCTGAAGTTATTGCCACGGCATATTCTTTGCCAACCATAACCTATACTGCCATACCGGCTATTTGTTATGGGGCTGCAACCGCTACCCTGAGTTACAGCACAACCACGGGAGGAGCAAATCAATACAGTATTACTTTCGATGAAACCGCTCTTTCCAATGGTTTTGTAAACGTTGCCATAACCACGTTGCCTGCCAGTCAGATATCAATAACAGTTCCTGGCGGTGCGCCTGCAGGAGCCTATTACGGTAGTCTTTTTGTCAAAAACAGTGCAAACAGTTGTGTGAGCACCACCAATTCCATCAGCATTGTGATCAGTGGTTTAACAGCCATTTCGAGCCAATCAACCGGAGCACAGTCCACCTGTATTAACGGATCGTTCTCACCGATTTCAGTAACTGCAACCGGGGCCGGGCTGAGCTACCAATGGTTCAGCAATACCAGTGCAAGTAATACCGGAGGCTCATCACTCGGCGCTGCTAATGGTGCCCAGACAAACACCTACACTCCTCAGGCTTCAGTTGCCGGAACACTTTATTATTATTGTACGGTCACCGGAACTTGTGGCCCGGCGGTAACCAGCGCAGTTTCCGGAGCATTTGTGGTTTATCCTGTTACAACAGCCTCTATCAGTGGTGGCACAACCCCGCTTTGCTACAATACTGCTCCCGGAACTTTGACAGCAGCAGGGGGTGGCGGTAATGGCGCTTATACCTATCTGTGGTTCAAAAACGGTGTGTCGACAGGGGTTGCTACACAAACTTATACTCCCGGGAACCTGACCGCGACCTCGGCCATTTACTGTGCTATAACGAGCGGCAACTGCTCAACCGTGAATTCAAATACGATCAACATCACTGTTTATAGTAATTTATCCGCCAATATCAGCGGTGGCTCAACTCCTGTTTGCTTCAATACCTCACCCGGACCATTATCGGCATCTGCAACCGGAGGTACCGGGTCCTATACTTATCAATGGTGGACGACCACAGGGATAATCAATGGTGCAACTAATTCAACCTATACTCCGGGGAATATTACCCTGACCACCGGTTATTATTGTAAAGTAACGAGCGGCTCTTGTGGAACTGTTAGTACACCTACCACTACAATTCTGGTAAATTCTGCTTTAACGGCAGATATCAGCGGCGGAACAACACCACTGTGTAATGGTGGTGCACCCGGAACATTTACTGCCACGGGAGGGGGCGGAACCGGGGTTTATACTTATCTGTGGTATAAAAACGGAACATCAACGGGAGTCACAACTTCAACGTATACTCCCGGTGCACTCACTTCCAGCTCCTCTTTCTATTGCGCAATCACCAGTGGTACCTGCGGAACGCTGAATACCGCCACAACCACGATAACCGTTTATCCAAATGTTACAGCCGGTATCGGTGGTGGCAATACCCCTATATGCTACGGGACTTCAGCAGGAACGCTTACTGCAACAGGCGCAGGCGGAACAGGATTCTATACCTATCAATGGTATTCTACGGCAGGAATCATCTCAGGCCAGACAAATGCAACCTACAGTCCGGGAAGTCTGACCACAACCACCGGATATTACTGTGCTGTAACCAGTACCGGCTCTTGTGGAACAGCGAACACCCCTACAACTACCATTACTGTTCGCGCTAATTTAATTGCCTCGATCACCGGCGGGACCTCTCCTTTATGCTATAATTTAAATCCCGGAACTCTGACTGCCTCAAGCAGTGGTGGAGCAGGTTCGCATAATTACCTGTGGTATAAAGATGGGGTTTCAACCTCAGTTACCACCCAAACTTATGATCCGGGCAACCTGACAGCCTCAGCAAGTTTTTATTGTGTTGTCACCGATGCATCCTGCGGAAATGTGACCACTAATACCATTTCTATAATCGTTTATGGGAACCTCTCTGCAGCTATAAGCGGAGGTACAACTCCTTTGTGTTATAATACAGCTCCGGGAACATTTACAGCCACCGGAAGCGGAGGAAACGGGACCTATACCTATCTGTGGTATAAAAACGGATCATCAACCGGCATTACCACTCAAAATTATGCACCGGGTAGCCTTACGGAAACATCAACCTTCTATTGCGCAATTACAAGTGGAACATGTGGAACAGTAAATACATCCACAACCACTATCACAGTTAATCCTGTTTTATCAGCCGGAATCAGCGGTGGGGCATCACCCATCTGCTACAATACTGATGCCGGAACACTAACAGCTTCAGGCAGTGGCGGAACCGGATCCTATACCTACCAATGGTATTCCACTTCAGGGATTATCAGCGGTGAAACAAACGCAAGCTACAGTCTGGGTAACCTCACTTCCACCACCGGATATTATTGTGCGGTAACCAGCGGAACCTGCGGAACAGTAAATACGACAACTACAACAATAACTGTATTTGGGAACCTTACTGCAGGAATCAGCGGCGGCACCTCACCATTGTGCTATAACGGATCACCGGGTATGTTTACTGCAACCGGGAGCGGCGGCACCGGATCCTATACTTACCAATGGTATACCACAACAGGTATTATTAGCGGAGCTACCAGCCAGACTTACAGTCCGGGCAGCCTGACCTCAACAACAGGTTATTACTGCGCCATAACAAGCGGTTCCTG
Organism: uncultured Bacteroidota bacterium; assembly: GCA_903919065.1. Classification (GTDB taxonomy): domain Bacteria; phylum Bacteroidota; class Bacteroidia; order Bacteroidales; family UBA12481; genus UBA12481. The sequence continues at coordinate 57,981 of CAIXHD010000293.1, read as the reverse complement.
CGGCACAGTCAATACATCCACTACAACCATCACGGTGTATCCTTTGTTAACAGCATCTGTTACCGGCGGATCAACTCCTATATGTTACAATTCCGGACCCGGAACCTTTTCTGCTACGGGTGGCGGAGGAAACAGTACCTATACTTATCTCTGGTACAAAGACGGAGTTTCTACCGGCATAACCACTCAGGATTATACCCCGGATGCACTCACGGCAAGCGCAACCTTTTACTGTGCCATTTCCAGTGGCTCCTGCGGACCGGTTAATTCCAATTCCAGGGTTATCACGGTAACGCCTCAGCCCAATGCCTCCATATCTTACAGTACACCATTCTGTACAAGTGTGGTTGGTGCACAATCCGTCACCAGAACCGGCACTGCCGGAGGTTCCTACAGTTCCACGGCCGGTCTGACCATTGATCCGGGAACAGGTGCCATTACCCCGTCTTCAAGCACCGCAGGTACTTATACGGTAACCTATACCATTGCAGCTTATGGTGGTTGCAGCGAATATTCCACCACCTTTGATGTGATCATTATCCACGACCTGATCTGGACTGGAAATGTGAGTAACGACTGGAATACAGCCGGGAACTGGTCGTGCCAGGTTGTTCCTGACCTGACCACAAACGTTACCATTCCGGATGTTACCAATGATCCGATACTTAATTCAGGTGTTGCAGGACTGGCCAAGGATATCACCCTGGCATCAGGTTCATCTCTGACCGTAATCGGTAATACTTTAAAGATTGCAGGCGACATTTCCAACAGCGGAACTTTTAATGCCACAGCAGGAACCATTGAGATGAAGGGCTCAGCTGTGCAAACCATCGGAGCTGGTGTTTTTGCTACCAACACGATTCTGCATCTGACAGTAAATAATTCCGACGGAGCTACTTTGCTTGGACAATTAAATGTAACCGGCATAGTAAAAGCCCAGGCCGGAAATCTGACATCAAATGGAAATCTGACCTTGATTTCAACAGCCACACAAACTGCACTGATTGATGGTGCCGGTTCGGGTGATGTAGTTGGGAGTGTAACCATGCAGCGTTACCTGCCGACAGCTTTTGGCTATAAATATTTCAGCTCTCCGTTCCAGTCTGCCACGGTGAGTGAGTTTTCTGATGATATTGATGTGACCGCCACTTTCCCGACCTTCTATAAATACGATGAGAACCACAGAACCAATACGGATCCGCCGGTAGATATGTCGGGCTGGACCACCTACACCTCCCTGTTCGGAGCGCTGAATCCATTAGAAGGTTATGCAGCGAATTTTGGAAAAGTTACATCGGTAAAAACTGCTGACATGACCGGGGTGGTTACGAATGGTTCCCTGTCAAAAACACTGCAGAACCATAACCGTACTTTTACCCAGGGATATAATCTGGTGGGGAATCCGTATCCATCGCCAATTGATTGGGATGCCTCCGGCTGGACGAAAACAAATATTGATGATGCCCTTTATTTCTTTAATGCAAGCGCTGCCACCGGCGACGCACTGGCGGATGATTCCGTCCAGTATCAGGGTACCTATACGACTTACATAAATGGAACAGGAACCGGAAACGGAGATAATGTTATCGCTTCGATGCAGGGATTTTTCGTTCATGTGAACAGTACTTCACCCGTTGATGGTGTTCTTGGAGTATCCAATTCTGTCAGGGTCAACGATCTGAATCCATCATTCAAGAAAGTAAAATATGATCCGCGGGAGATTCTTCGCTTTACGGCTTATCTGGAATCTGAACAGGCGGTTGAAGATGTTGCTCTTATGTATTTTGATGCTAGTTCTACGCTGAGTTTTGATAAAGCGCAGGATGCCCTTAAGTTAAAGAATACCGATCCTACCGTCCCGAATTTGTATACTTTCTCACTAGAATCGAAGCAGCTTTCAATCAATGGACTGCCCAGTATTACCGACAGTATCACCGAGATTCCTTTAGGGATACATACTCTGAAATCAGGCAGGATTGTGTTTAATGCGAAAGATATCAGTGAACTTCCATATGGACTCCATTTGTATTTACTGGATGCTGAAAAGAGTGTACTCCAGGATCTCCAGGAGAATCCTGAGTACAGGATTGACCTTAAAGCAGGAGAGTATAACCGGCGCTTTTCACTGGTCTTTTCAAAGACGGAACTGGAGAATCCGGCGCAGATAGTTAAAACTCTGTTTGCTATTTACCGTTCCGGGAATCTGTTATTGATCAGGGTTAATCTTCCTTATAACACAGGCGGAGACCTTTTGCTTATGAATACGTCGGGTCAGATAGTACTGCAAAGGCCGGTTTTTGGCAGTGAAACAGTTCAGATCGATCCGAACGTAACTGCAGGACTTTATATTTTAACTGTCAGATCGGCCACAAGAGTCCAATCTGAAAAATTATTAATGAGATTAAATTATGAATAGACAAACTCAACAATCGATACGGAGGTTGTTGGTGCCTCTTATTATAATAGCTTGTTCATTTGTATTCTATGCACCTGCCCGGGCTCAGCAAAAACCACCGAAGCCGATTTCAGTGAAGGTATACATTATGCAAAGTCTGGAATTTGGCAGCTTTTGTGTTGGAGCAGATGGCGCGAAAACCATTACCGTTGATACTTATGGAAATCGCACCACCGCAGGAAATGTTTATCTTATAGGCAGTGGCGCTTCGGCTGCGCTTTTTATTGTTACCGCATTACCAGGCACCTTTATCCACATCGATACCGGAATACCTGCTGAATTAACTGGACCGGGAGGTGCTATTCTAACCCTGACTCTGGGTACTCCTTATCCGGTTTCCCCGTTTGTAGCCATGGGTGAATATACCGGGGTAAATATCGGAGGTACCCTGAGTTTCAATGTTGCTCCGGCCGGAAATTATTCCGGTACTTTCTCGGTAATATTTATGCAGGAATAATTTTACGAATTTGGATGTCGTAGGAAAATCATATAAATCCGCCTTTTTGCGATACGCCTTGTGCCTATCGCTTTTCGTTTTATTGGCTGCTCCAAAAGCCGCTGCACAGGACGAAATGGAAGAGATCATGGTTTTCCTGATGGTTCAGAGGGTTGGAGGTATAGATATTCCGGCTGTTTACATGAAAGACCAGGTGTATCTGCCTGTTCAGGATATTTTCGATTTTTTGAAAATAAAGAATACTCCATCTCCTGCATATGACTCCATTGCGGGCTTTTTTATCAACCCCGAAGCTAAATATGTGGTCGATAAGCTGCATAACCGGATCGTCTATAATAAGAAAGTCTGGGACCTTAAACCGGATGCCATGGTTCGCACCGAGACCAGCCTCTACCTTCGCTCTGATTATTTTGGCGAGGTTTTCGGATTGGAGTGCGCATTCAATTTCCGGGCTCAATCGGTGACATTGAACACCAAAATTGAACTGCCGGTAATTCGTGATATGCGACTGGAATTCATGCGCACCAATATTGTTAAAATGAAGGGTGAGGTTATTGCGGATACGATATTCCCGGCCAGTCATCCGCTTTTTAAATTCGGAATGGCCGATTGGGCTGTAACAGCTAACCAGGAGATCGGGGGCCAAAGCCAGAGCCGTTTCAATCTCGGTTTAGGAGGAATTGTTGTTGGCGGAGAAGCTAAAGTACTATTGCAATACTCGGCCGGTCAGCCTTTCGTTGAAAAATATCAACAGTATATGTGGCGGCTGGTGAATAACGACAGGAAAATATTCAGGCAGATAAGCGCAGGTAAAATAGCCAGCCAGTCTACCTCCTCTCTGTTTAATCCTGTTCTCGGGGTGCAGGTAACGAATGCCCCGACTACTTACCGGAGATCCTTTGGCTCCTATACCCTCACCGATTATACGGAACCCGACTGGGCAGTGGAATTGTACGTAAACAATGTTCTGGTTGATTATAAAAAAGCGGATGCATCAGGATTCTTTACGTTCGAAGTTCCGCTGATGTACGGTACCACTAATGTTTTGCTGCGTTTTTATGGCACGTTTGGTGAGGAGCGCTCAAAGGAACAAATCATTACCATACCTTACAATTTTCTGCCTGCTAAGGAATTTCAGTACACCGCCAGTGCCGGGGTGGTGCAGGATAGCACTCACAGCCTGTTTTCCAGGTTCAGCGCCAATTACGGTCTGGGCAAATCGATGGCCGTTGGTGGTGGTGTTGAATACCTGTCGTCGGTGACCTCCGGTGCATTCATGCCTTTTGTAAATACCTCCATCCGGCTGGGTTCGAATATTCTGTTTTCCGGTGATTATACCTATGGAGTAAAGGCCAAGGGTATCCTGAATTACCGGACGAAAAAGAATTTTCAGGTGGAAATGAATTTCACCCGATACGATCAGAGTCAGACTGCAATCAACTTTAATTATCTGGAAGAGAGAAAGATATCAGTTTCTTTTCCGTTCAAGGCCAAGGGATTCTCTGTGTACTCCAGGTTTTCAGGATCTCAGAATATTATGCCAAATAACGAGTATTTTACTCTCGATTGGCTTGTTTCCGGGGTTCTTTTCGGAGTCAGCACCAACCTGACCACCTACGCCATGATTGCCGATCTGTCTAACCCGTATATATACAGTAATCTATCCTTAGGGGTGAGGCTCCCGGCAAAAATGACCTTCCGACCGCAGGCTCAGTTTGAGTACTCCTCTATGAAATTTATGCTGGTGAAGGGAGAGTTGGAGAAGCAATTTATGAGAAGGGGGTACATGAATGTATCCTATGAGTATAATTTCAGGACCAGTCTGCAAAATATTCAGTTCGGATTCCGTTATGAATTCGGTGGGGCCCAAACCTCCTTTAATTTCCGTAAGAGTAATGCCATTAATACGTTCTCAGAAACAGCGAGCGGTAGCTTGATGGTTGACCCGAAAACAAAATATTTGGGCACATCGAGCCGCACCAGTGTAGGGAAAGGTGGGATTATAATGATGCCATTCCTCGATCTGAACGGGAACAATAAATACGATAAGGGGGAAACAAAAATTCTAGGTCTGAAGATCAGTATCAACGGCGGCCGGGTAGAGCAAAGCAAGCGCGATTCTGTTATCCGCATTTTCGATCTTGAGCCATACATGAGCTACCTGATCGAACTGAACAGTTTCAGTTTTGATAATATTGCCTGGCAGATGCGATTGAAAAATGTAAGGGTGGTAGTGGATCCAAACCAGTTCAAGCTGGTCGAAATCCCGATCACCATTATGGGGGAAGGAGCCGGAGTCGTAACATTAAGAGGGGCAGCCGGCGACAAAGGCCAGGGCAGGATTACGGTCAATTTCTATACGAAGGATGGTAAGCTCTTTGGCAAAACACTAACGGAACCCGACGGTTATTTCAGCTTCCTGGGATTGCCGGCCGGGTCCTATATTGCACGTATCGATCCCGAACAGATGAAGAAACTGAACATGACTGCCACACCCGATGGCATCCCGTTCACGCTGAAACCCGGACCCGATGGTGACGTAAAAGATGGGCTCGATTTTATTATCAGGCTCAACGAACCCAAGGATAATTAGGTAATTTGAATGTCGTGGGAGCCGAGCTTCAGAGGGTAAACGCCGTATTCCCTGACGAGCTTGACAACGTAATCATAGTTGGCTGCCGAAACAGTATTGGGAACTGAGTGGTCCGACTGGAAAATGAAACCGCCTCCCTTGGCAGCATTGAGTTTTCGTAAAACGATATCCTTAAGCTGATCCTGAGTGCAGTCGGCCCATTCCATAACATTCATGTTGCCGCAAAAACCCATCCGGTGTCCATATTGGTTGCGGAGTTCAACCACATCCAGTCCGGCTTTGGCCTCGAGCGGATTATAGGCGTCAACTCCAATTTCTATGAAATCTTCAAATATTCTTTTCACGTTGCCGCAACCATGGTATATGACCGGAATGCCTGCCTCGTGACAAACATCCACCATCGCTTTGATGCCAGGCTTGAAGTGCTCGCGCCAGAATTCAGGGGAGAAGAGCAGGTCGTAAGTATAGGCTACATCACCCCAGATTACCATACCATCCAGCAATCCGTTGGCGGCTTTTATCTGTGCCTTGGTAATTTCGAGCATAAAATTGTTGATCCGGGCAATGAATGCGCCCATTTCATCCGGATACATGAGGCTCCATAACAGAGTGTTTTCGGAACCGATTATGCGCCAGAGGGTTTCGTGACCTTCGCAAACGCTGCCATAAACCGGAAAGTTTGGCCAGATCGATTTTACAGTCTCGATCCAGGCCGGGGTATTCCTCGAAAAACCATCGCCCATGCCGCCTAACTGGTTATCGCCGGCGCTGAAATACCTTCGGTCATCCCATGGATCGTCGAATTTGAAATCTTTCAGCATTTCTATCTCATTGGTCAGAAACCGATCGAAACGGGGCATCGGGTCGACAAATATCTTGGTGATGATGGCTTCAAATCCTGTTTTCACCGTAATGCGTTCATCGGTTTCCTCAATCACCTCAAACGGCATGATGTGAGGATCCATATTCGGCACGGTGACCTGCCAGTCGAGGTCGTAATAATCATAGGGCGATGCATCTGCCGGCAGATTAAGCTCCTGACGCCACCGCTCCAGAAAGCTTCCCCAAAACAGGTCGCTTACAGGTACCCGATCAGCCTCCTCATGGCGGAGGGTTTTATTCATCCTATCTAATTTTATCAGGCAATTTGCGGTGCGTTCCATATTCAGGGATTAGTTTCCCAAATATACAAAAGCAACGGATACTCACAGACACGCAGAAACGTTACCTTTGCACCATGAATATCAATGTCACCCGTCAACTGTCACGTGTTTCGTGTTTCGTGTCACGATCTGCTTTGATCCTCCTGATTTCCCTTTTGCTCGCGTCGTGCAACAAGATAGAGCCCCTCACCGACGTCGACGGGCATTTCACGGATACCCGCGATGATAAGGAATATGCCTTTGTTAATATTGGCACCCAAACGTGGATGGCGGAAAACCTGCGGTATAATGTGACCGATAGCACGGGATGGTGGTGTTATAATGCAGCTGAAGCGAATTGCGATACTTACGGGCGCCTCTATAGCTGGGAAAATGCCATGAAGGCCTGTCCGGTTGGATGGCATCTGCCTTCTGATGGTGAATGGAAAACGCTGGAAATCTTTGCGGGAATGACAGCTTCCGATGCTGACAGTCTGGGTTGGCGGATTACCGGTGCTGCGGCCATCGCCCTCAAGGCAAAAAAAGGATGGAACTCCGGGGGCACGGGAGAAAATACAGTCCGTTTCAGCGCTATCCCATCCGGTATTTTTGAACAGGGTACTTATAGTTTTATCGGCGATCTTACCAGTTTCTGGACCTCTACCTATACCGATGAAACCCACGCTTTGGGCCGGGCAATGATCTATCATGCCGAGGGAATCTATCGCTGGAAATACACAAAGACCAGCGGTTTCTCGGTCAGATGTATTAAAAATCAGTGATTTGATTGGCTATTGAATTTTCTTTTGCTTAATTTTCCGGCGGGGAAGGAAAGAATATGCAAAAGAAAACCATCCGTCATGCACATCTTTATGGGGCTATTTCTGTGGCCGTATTTTTCTTCTTATACCTGTTTACCGCGATATGTGTGCTGATGATCCTGGTGGTCGCATCTCTTAATTGGCAAAAGGCGGTAAGGGGGCTCATGAGATTCTGGGCCCGGACAATCTTTCTGATGCTGGGCAAGCGCCTCCGGATTAGAGGATTGGAGAATATCGAAAAGGGCAAGAATTATATTCTTCTTGCTAACCATGCCAGTCTTTTCGACATTATGGCTATCCTGGCCTTTTATCCCGGGGTATCCTGGTTTGGCCGTGAGCGTTTGCTAAAGGTTCCTCTCTTTGGCCGGGTGCTGAAGCTTACCCATTATGTACCAATGAAAAGCGGCGATCTGCGTAATACAAAGGAGATGCTCAGTCACCTGCTCAATAAGTCGGGTACACAGACAATCGCCATTTTTCCCGAAGGTACCCGCACCGCAGATGGAAATATCAACCGGTTCCATAAGGGATTTGTGCATATACTTAAGGCCACCGAAATGAGCGTTTTGCCGGTTACCCTGAATGGTTTCTTTTTGCTGAAACCCAAAAACAGGTTTACCATCAATTTTGAATCGAAAGTGGAGGTAATTATCCACAAACCCATTGAGTGGGAGGAGTTTGCAGAAGATGACGACCATGCAATCCTGAATAGGGTGAAAGTGGTTATTGAATCAGCCTATACCGAATCCAAAAAAAATAAACCAGCATACTGATGACTCAAACAGCTAATGAAAATGGAAGATGGATGTTTATTGTAAACCCCATCGCCGGGAATGGTTTTGCAAAAAAGTATGAATCCACGGTTGAGGAAATGATCAAAAAATTCGGAGTGGATGCGGATGTTGTCTACACTGAATTTTCGGGGCATGCTACTGAGCTCTCTGAATTGGCCGCTTTAAAAGGTTATAAATATATTATCGGGGTTGGGGGCGATGGAACGATAAATGAAATTTCACGTCCGCTGATCGGGAATAAAGATGTTATCGTGGGTATCATACCTGCCGGAACAGGCAACGATTTTATCCAGATTCTTGGATTCCCGAACCGATTTGATGATTCCCACTGGAAAACCTTTTTTGAATGTCATACCATACCTATGGATGTGGGTTCATGCAATGGTAAATATTTTCTGAATGGTATGGGCCTTGGTTTCGATGCACAGGTGGCCGCGGAAAATTATATCGAGCCCGGTAAAGTAAAGCTTGGGGGGCAGTATAAATATCTATGGCATATTGTTAAAACCCTGCTTTTCTTCAAGGAGAAACAGATGACATTGATCTCCGGCAATAAACGGACCACTTCTACCTGTTTCATGAATACGGTTGCTATCGGGCGGAGGTTTGCCGGGAGTTTTTTCATTACACCCAAGGCAATGGCCAATGATGGACTGCTGGATGTGTGCAATGTTAAAAAACTGAATCTGTTCCAACGCTTCAATATCTTACTTAAGGTTCCGAAAGGCACCCATATAAATGATCCGAAGGTGGATTACCATCAGACGGATAAAATCGCCATTGAATTTGACAAGAAGGTTCCTTTTCATGTTGATGGCGAATTGAATTTTGCCCAGAAATTTGATATCCGCCTGATTCCCGGTGCACTTAATATGATATACAATCCAAAGGGAAATCATTTTTTCAGCTAGCATCTTTTCGGCTTAGGAACAGGTATATGTAATTATGAAAATAATTATATATATTTCCCCTACCTAAATAACCTAAGCTATGCCTCCACAAATTAAGCGGCTTGCTTTGCTCTTTGTCCTGCTTATAGGACTGTTTCTGACGCTGAAATATTTTCTGACACCAAAGTCGTTCGGTGAATTCGGACATTATCGAGGTCTTGCTCTCGAAGAGAACAAGGTTAAGGTTCCTGAATATTCCGGACAGAAGGCTTGTAATGAATGTCATGATGATGTGATGGCTCTGAAAGTGGCAAATGAGCATGCAACCTTGTCCTGCGAAACCTGCCACGGTGCAGGTCGTGTCCACATCAGTTCAGTTGATTCTGTGGTTATATCACCCAAGGTTCCCAATAGCCGGGAATTTTGTGGGATCTGTCATGCTAAAAATTTCGCCCGCAAGGCCGAGAATATCAAGCAGATCGATATGAAAGCACACAATGCAGGTGAGCTCTGTACTAAATGTCATAATCCACACAGTCCATGGCAAGAGAAGAAGTAAAATCAAGACGCGACTTTTTAAGCCGGGCTGCCATGGTAGCCGGTGGCTTATTTATATCCGCAGGATCAACTCCATTTGCATCATTGCTTTATGCAACTGAACGAAAAAGTAAAACAGGCCCATGGTACGGTATGGGGATCGATCTGGACAGGTGCATTGGCTGCGGTCGTTGTGCCGATGCCTGCAAAACGGAAAACAATGTTCCGCGCGATCCTTTCTTTTTCCGCACCTGGGTTGAGCAATATACCATCCTGAATGATGGTTCAATCCATGTGGAATCACCAAATGGGGGAATCGACGGATTTACCCAGAAGTTTCCCGACACGGATATCTTCAAGGCATTCTTTGTTCCTAAAATGTGCAATCATTGCGTAAAATCCCCTTGCACACAGGTTTGTCCGGTTGGGGCAACATTTGAGAGCCCGGAAGGTCTTTCACTGGTCGATCCAACCTATTGTCTGGGCTGCCGATATTGCGTTCAGGCCTGTCCTTACGGTTGCCGCTATATTCATCCTGAAACCCATGTGGTCGATAAATGCACCATGTGCTACCACAGAATCACCAAAGGATTATTACCCGCTTGCGTGGAGGTTTGCCCGCAAGAGGCGAAAATCTTTGGCGATCTGAATGATCCCAAAAGCGAACTTGTTAAGTTCATGAAGGACCATTCATGGCAGGTACTTAAACCGCATATGAATACGGAACCGAAAGTATATTACAACCAACTAAGGGCGGAGGTAAGATAAATGGAACCACAAATGCAGCATCTTTATGAAATGCTCTCTAAAGTCGATGGCTATATCTATCCAAATGAGATCGAGCTGAACTGGAGCGTATTAATTGTATTGTACCCGTTTATCACAGGGTTGGTTGCCGGTGCCTTTATCCTGGCCTCACTGGAACGCGTTTTCAAGGTGAAAGTCCTGAAACCGACATACACCATTGCACTGCTTACCGCACTCTCCTTCATGATGGTCGCCACATTGCCGCTGATCAGCCATCTGGCGCAGCCGCAGCGGTTCTATGAGATCATGATCACGCCTCACCTGACCTCAGCTATGGCAATCTTCGGCTTCGTTTATCTCTGGTACCTGATGGTCGTGCTCCTGCTGGAAATCTGGCTCGATTACCGCCGCGATATTGTTCTCTGGTCGCAGGAGAAAACCGGCGTGATGAAAAGGGTATACAAGATTCTTACTCTCGGTGTCACCGACATTTCGAAGGAGACGGTGAAATGGGATGATAAGCTGGGGTATTTTGTCACGATAATCGGTATTCCATCGGCTTTTCTGCTCCATGGGTATGTCGGATTTATCTTCGGATCGGTGAAAGCTAATCCCTGGTGGTCCACGGTGCTGATGCCGGTGATCTTCCTGTTCTCCGCTATGGTATCCGGTATTGCGCTGGTAATGATTGTATTCATGGTCGTGAATTATATCAGGAAACAAGTCATAGATATGGCCTGCCTGAATGAGATCGGTAAATATCTGCTTATTGCGCTCATCCTTGACTTTGCACTCGAAGGCCTTGATCAGGTTCACCGGATTTATGAAGCAGAGGAATCTTTTAATATCCTCGATATACTCGTTAAAGGAAAGCTGACCTACACGTTATTTGTTTTTCAATGGTTCCTCGGAATGATTGTGCCGATGATTACTCTGGCTATTTTGCAATTTGTAAAAAACAGGGACAAGCTGAAGCGACGCTTGTATATGATTACGGGCATACTCGTGCTCTGCGGAATCTTTTTCATGCGCTGGAACGTGGTCGTTGGCGGTCAGCTGTTTTCAAAAAGTTTCTATGGTTTTACAACCTTCAAACTGAATCTGATTGGTTCCGAAGGAATCATGATGGCTGCTTTATGGCTGATTTTGCCATGTACGATTCTTGCTTTCCTGCTCTGGCTGCTGCCACCATGGAAACGTCATGAAGCCTGATACTGACCGGCTGGAGAAATTTCATCTCGAGAAATGGTACCTCGACTGTATAACTGACGAGGGAGAAGCGATGATTTTCTATGCTGCAAAGTTGGTTTGGCACCGGTTTGAAGTTCAATATACCAGCTGGCTCCATCACGAGCCGGTTAAAGGGGTTACGAATAAATCCAGATTAGGGCAGGTGCAATTCCCTGTACAGAGTGATGGTTCATTAGCCTGGAGCGATTCCCGCCTTGGTATATCCGGCAGGTGGGAAACATTGGCAAAGCCTATAGGTTGCAGATTATTCGAATCAGAGGAGGGTTATATCGATTGGAATTGCTGTCAGCCAGCCGCATCTGCTCATCTGGAAATTAATAAAAGAATTATCGATGGCGCGGGTTATGCGGAGCAATTGATAGTTACTCTGCCACCATGGAAGTTGAATCTCGAAAAGCTCCAATGGGGTCGATATGCATTGCCGGGTCAAAACATGGTCTGGATCCAGTGGAAAACGAATTCGGAAATGAAATGGACCTGGCTCAACGGGGAATTAATCAATGAAAGCCTGGTGGACGATGATTTGATCCGCTTGCCGGGAAAAGGAATCAGGCTTTATACAGACCGAGGTGTAATCCTGGAATCGGAAAAAAGAGTAAAGAATTTAATGGCAAAATTTATTCGATATCTGCCCGGAATCGACAAATCCATGACTCTTAAATTTTTTATGGCTGATGAGACTAAGTGGCTGAGCCGCTCGAAGTTGGAAAAGGATGGAGAAATGATTAACTTAGGTTGGACAATCCATGAGCTAGTTACTTTTTAAGCTACACACTGCATGATTCTGAAAGCTGAAAATATGATCAAGTCTTTCGGTAAGAAAATGGTACTGAAAGGTGTGTCGTTCAGTATGGAGGAAGGAACTATTAATGGTATTGCCGGTGAAAATGGCTCCGGAAAATCAACTCTTTTAAAAATACTTGTCGGCCTTTGGAAAGCTGACAAGGGAAATCTGCAGATCAACGGGAAAATTGGTTATTGCCCTCAGGATCCGCTGATTTTTCCCCAATTGACTGTTGATGAACATTTTCAGTATTTTGCTGCCGCTTACGGCCTCACCAGGCACCATTTCCAGGAGCGGCGGGAATTGTTGCTGGAGGAATTGAATTTCGGGCAATACCGAAAAGAAAAAGTTTGCACCCTGAGCGGCGGAACGCACCAGAAGCTCAATCTCTCCCTTGCTTTACTTCATCAGCCTGATCTTCTTATCCTCGACGAGCCTTATAACGGGTTCGACTGGGAAACCTACCTGTGTTTCTGGGATCTCACCGTACAGATGAAGCAGCGGGGTTGCAGCATTCTGGTTGTTACACACCTGTTGAATGACAGAGATCGGTTCGACAAGATTCATAATCTGAAAGACGGAACCCTGACATGAGCATTAATAGAATAATGACCAGCTTATTAATGATTCTGCGGATGCAGCTTCGCCGCCGAATCGTATTAATTCTTCTGGCTGTTATTCCTGTTGTGTTTTTTTCCGTGGTGGCCTTCACAACACCCGACCGAAAAGTCCCGTTCCGGCTTTCTTCGCTCGACGGGAATATTTTTATGGTTGCAAGCGAAAAGCAGATCGCCTTAGTATTTTTTGCTGTTGCCGTTGCCGGTTTTCTGATGTCATTTCTGGCAATGAACCTCATCCAGAAGAACAGTAAAATTAACCGGCGGCTGATCGTGTGCGGGTATCATCCGTTTGAGCTGCTCCTGTCGAATCTTCTCGCCCTCACCCTGATGATCGTACTGATCTCGGTGTATGTGGGGTTGATTACAAGCACCTTTTTTCATGTTTCTCATTTGGGAATGATGATCTTCAGCCTGGCCCTCACCGGTTTCGTTTATGGTGGTTACGGCCTTGCTGTCGGCAGTCTCATAGAAGGAGAGCTGGAAGCCATTCTTCTTATTGTTTTACTGGCGAATATTGATGCCGGATGGCTGCAGAATCCTATTTTTTATGCAGAAGCTCAAAACCAGGCCATTATCCATTGGTTACCCGCCTATTTCCCGTCACAATCGGCTATTATCGCCTCTTTTACTGAATACTCAGGCACCTCGGCCTCCCTCAGCAGTTTATTATATGGCTCAGGATTTCTTGCTTTTTCCATGCTGATATTTTACTTCAAAATGCGTATCAGAAAATGAAAAAAATAAATCCAGTTTTAGGGAAAGTCCTTTATGCACTGATTTTTAATGCAGTAATTCCTGTATTGCTCTGGTTTTGGGCAAAACTCACTGCTCCATTCATTAAGTTTCCCCCGATAGAATCTTTACCCGTGGGAATCAGTATCCTGATTATCGGTGTTGTGTTGATTATCTGGGGAATGTTAACCATTGTCCGATTTGGCAAAGGACTGCCGATGAATCCCTATCCACCGAAAAAACTGGTTGCTGAAGGACCTTTTCGCATCGTCAGACATCCAATATACTGGGGTTTTGGTATAGCAGTCTGCGGGACGTCAATTGCTGCAGGATCAGCCAGCGGATTATGGCTGGTGACGCCTGTGACCATTATGTCCATGGTTGCACTGGTATGGGGATATGAAAAGATAGGCCTGGAACAACGGTTTCCCGGACAGAAAATCAGGACTTTCTTTGATATTGGCGGAGAAGAAATGCGTGAGGTTGGCTTGACCGACCGGTTACCTGCCCTGTTCATTGTGGTTCTGATATTGGTGGGAGGGAATTTCATAACCGGATTTCTGGTGGGAGGAGTTGCTCCATTGATGGGTAAGGCATGGGATTTTCATTCGATTTTTGAAAATAGAAATCTTTGCTTTGTCAGCCTGGTATTTGTGATTGGGGTTCCCTTTTTGCTGAAAAGAGAGGATTTATTAAAGGAATGGACAATCAGGGTATTGTTTGGACTGGGACTATCGCTTTTCATTTCCCTTTTGTGGCCGTCTGTCGGAGCACAGTATTTAACCACCATTGACCTCGCTGGCAGTGTGCCGGAGAAAATGGCATTCCTTTTCGGGAGCATACCGCTCTTCCTGATTCTTCTTTCTCACAACGCTTATGACCGCCAGTTTAAGCGATACAGAATTCTCCTGACTGTCTTTGTCGCTTTACTGATCATTGTTCAGTTGGCTCATAGTCGGTCGTCCGACCTCCATCTGCTGGTTTCTCTGACCATATATGTTATGGCTGTGAATTATTCGAGGATCTGGATACAATTGAAAAATCTAGCGGAAAGGTTGGCGAACTCCTGGAAGGAGTGGGTTTTCGGTCCCGTGAGAATTATAAACCACGCTTTCATTATCGGATTTGGAGCCATTTTCGGAATCATGTTCGCCGGATGGCTGGCCGGGCGAGAATATGCATGGCCTATTTTGATTTTTGCAGTGGTGCTTATGGTCTGTTCTGCTGTCTGGGCTCAGCTGGTGGAAGGATCGGATAAATTGAAACGTCCTTTCGGTTATTACGGGGCCATTGTGGGAATCATTTTTGCCGGATTGATTTTATGGCTCATGGGGTATAATGTCTGGCTGATGATTGGATTGGCAGCTGTTCTGATGCCCTGGGTGCAGGCAATCGGCCGGTTTCGCTGCCTGGCAAACGGATGCTGTCATGGCCGGCCGACGGACGATGACCGTCTGGGAATCCGGTATTTTCATGATCGTACCCGGGTATGTGGCCTGTCGGGGCTGAAGGGAAAATTGATTCATCCCACGCCGCTTTACTCAATCGTGTGGTTGTTCTTGATGGGGTTTGTAATGCTGGCCCTCTGGCAGAGTCGCATGCCCTATTCCTTTATTTTCGGAATTTACCTGATTTTAAGCGGGATAGGTCGTTTTGTGGAGGAGGCCTATCGTGGAGAGGTTCAAACTCCCATTCTGGACGGGCTCCATCTTTATCAGTGGACGGCCATAGCATCGGGACTGATCGGGGTTTGCTTCACCATGATCCCGGTGAAGGTGGTAGATGTGCACCCTAAATTCGGATGGGAAATTCCGGTTGCCGCGATAATATTGGGACTTCTTTCTTTTTTCGCCATGGGGGTTGATTTTCCAAAATCAAATGCCCGGTTCTCGAGATTGGTCTAAAAGTTGAAGTTTTTTTAGGTAGTTGATATTGAATTTCTGTAAATTTCAGAACCAATACAAACTACCATGAAAAAATTATTCGCAATCATCATCATCGTTGGCCTGGCATTGCCGGCCGTGGCACAAATTTCTCCTTATCTTGAAAAGGGCAAAAGTGGATTCGGACTAAATCTGGGCTATGAACAAGGACGCAGTTTTAAAGGGTACCTGGCCAATCTGGGTTATTCCTATAAAGGAGTCCTTGATTTGGAGGCCAATTTCTATACAGATGCCTACGATAAAGATGCAGAAGGATTATTGCTTGACAATGCAGGTTCAAAAGGATTAATGGTCTGCCTGAATTGGTGGCCGATCCGTAAGCAGGCAACACCAACGATCGGCGTTGACTTTGGATTGACTATGGGCATAAATACCTTTGCCTTTTCCAAATACTCTTACCTCAGCTCTGGTACAGGACTATCTACAGATTATAAAGGTTATCTCGATGGCTTAGTCGGATTTGATTCCCGCGTTAAATTCCAACTCGAAGATGGCTGGGCACTGATGCCCGGTTATGCTTTAGTTTTTGACATGGGAACTGAGAAGTATTCTGATGCCAATGGAGAATTTTCAAATACCTACGACGGGTTTATGAGCCGGATCAGTGTTTCGCTGTCAAAACGCCTGGCAAAAGGAAATGTCGTTTACTTTGAGGCAAATAATTATATCGACACTTTCGATGCTAACAGTTATTTCGAAGTGAAAGTCGGATTTGTGCTCTCATCTAAATAGAAGAATCAGACCTGTTATTCCTTTATAAGCTTGAAAACACGGATTGATTTCTGTTGGGTAACCTTCAGATAATACAATCCCGGAATCAATTCTGAGAAATCCTTCTGGCCGATCTCTTTACCCGACCAGAAGGATTTTCCATTTACATTAAACAGATCGTAAGTCTCATCACCATTAAGTCCGCTCAGATATATCCTGCCGGAGAATGGGTTCGGATATGCCTGAATATCTCTTGAATTAATTTCACTGTTATCCACTGATGTCGAATATTTTTCCACAAAATCCCCCGGGGTCATATCCCGGCCGGTAAATGCGGCATAATCAAGCGGATATTTGTAAATCCTGAAAACTGAATTCATGGTTTCGGATGTACGGGCAGGATCTGCCAGCGGTGTTGAGCCTTGCATCATCGGACCATACTGATCAACGGGACAAATATATTTCCATACAATTTGTTTTGCAGGGGTAACTTCCAGAAACAGACCCACTGTGCCCGAACATAATATTGTATTACCGTTTGGCAGCCGGTAGGCTCCTGAGATGTTTTCGGAGTACATCGGATTTGCAGTGGTGCCCTGGTAAGTCCAGGTGAAATCCTTCGGAGTAAAGGCTGATCCTGAAATCAGACTGTAATTTCCGTTTGCATCCACGGACGGAGTGAATTCATCAACGGTTGAATAAATGATGTTTCCTCCACGGCCTAAACCATTATTAAAGCAGGTCATATTGCCTGCTCCGGGGCGGCCCGGCAAAACCCATTCGACATCGTGCTGCTCAAAATATCGCTGGTCCGATTTAGTACCTGCACCATAAGTAATCGGATTTCCCCAGCGGTAAAGAAGGTCACCGCCTTTTCCTCTCTTGCCGCCGGTATGGCCTTTGGCTTCGGCAGTTGTGGTGCTGTGGTCGATAATCCAAACTTCACTGTTTCCCCTTACGCTTAAGGCTATCTGATCAAATTCCGGATTGTAATCGATGGAGTTCATGTGGTTCCAGAATGCAGGAAGATTTCTTCCGTCACCATCACAGTCAATTAATTCAGGACTTGATTTTGGCGACCCGAAATTGGTTTTGGTAGCATCAAAGTCCTGCACCAGGTGGTCCCAGGTGTGCCACTCCCAAACTACCGTGCCTCCGGTGGGGTAGGTAGGTTTAATTTCGACTACATAATCGGGCACCATCATTCCCTTCGACTGGATTTCCGGTTGGAATTTCGATGGGTCAAAACCCGCCGCTAAACATTCGGCATAGGTCTTTTTCTCAATCACCAGCATGATAATGTTTCCATTGGGCAACCGCTTGATATCATGGTGCTGCATATAGGTTGAGGTGGAGAAATCCAGGCTCCAAACCAGTTTGTCATTCCAGTCGTATTCCTCAATCCGGCCCCCTTCACCGCCGCCGCTGCTGAGCTGACCCTTGGTCATGCACGTACGCAGCAGATTCCCGTTTTCGAGAAGGTAAACTGATTGACCGGGAGGATACTGGCTTGCTGTCCATTTGTGTACCATCCGGCCCTCATTATTGATCAGGTAGGTGGCTGTGTATTGTTTAGGTGCAAACAGGGTGTACCCTTTGTAAACGTTGGCCGTATCATTTAGAAAGAGACCGACGGTTCGGGTTTGTGCTTGGATTGGCGTTGTTAAAAGCGATAATGCGATGAACGCCAGACTTAGTTTAATTACTTTATTTTTCATGGTTTTGTATCATCTTGAGTAGATCATCTTCTTGCTTATCTTTTGGTTATCTGCGGTCAGGATATAATAGTACATTCCGTTCGGAACGCGGTTTCCAATATCACTGGCGCCATCCCAGGTGAGATTATAGGTGCCGGCCGGGCAAGCCTGATTCAGTAATGATTTTACCTGCTTGCCGGATAGGTCATAAATTACCACAGTCACCCTCTTCCCGTTTTCCAGGTCAAAGGAGATGCTGGTATTATAGGAAAATGGATTGGGATAGTTCTGTGCAAGCTGATCGCCTCCGGATGCAGCATATCCGCCCACGGGCTCGCTGGAAGTGATATCCCCCGGGGTGAGGTAATCCGGATCAAATCCGGTAATGGTTTCCCCTGCAGTGAGATCCTTATCCTTAAGCGCCGGATGATCACCAGTATACCGGTAAGCCCGGAAGGCTGCATTGTAGGTCGGATAATTATCAACCTTGATTCTCTTCTTGCCATCACGGGTGAGGGGATTTATGTATTCCCAAACGATGGATGTATCAGCAGGTGAAACTTCAAAGAAATGGCCGTCGTTCATGGAGCAGATAAAAGTATTCCCATTGGGCAGGCGCTGAGTGCCGGATCCGATCGTGCTGAAAAATGAGGTGTTGTTCTTGCTGGAATATCTCCAGACAATTTGTTTCGATACATTTTTCTTTTCTTTCATCAGATTGCGGTCGGGCGAGTTCACGATGTTATAGCCCGCCGTTGGCGGATTCACGAATTTGCCGGTATTGGTCCCCGCGGAGTTCATGTAAGGATTGATCTCATAAATATAGGACTGCGGGGTGAGCTCGAAAAGATTTTGCCCATTATTGAATACCATGAAATTGCCGGCACCGGGCAATCCGGATTTAATCCACTGGATATTATGCGCGCCACCCATCTGCTTATGTCCCGAGGTAGCCTTTTCCCAGTTGTCCAGCACCGATGGCGGATCTCCCTGATCATATTTTGCCGGATCGCCGAACCGATAAAGGAAATCACCTTTTGTTGATGCCGCCAGAGTAATGGAACTGTCGGGTTTGCCGGCAATAAACGTGTTGCCGTGATCGATCACATAAAATTCACCGTGAACGGAATTGACTACCACAAGATCCAGATCCTGGTTATAATCCATGGAATTACAATGCAGCCAGTCGCTCTTCACCGGGTTGCCCCGCATGTTCAGGTCGATTTTGCCAGGATTATCCTTAACCACTCCATAGGTTGATTTTGCGGAATTTATGTCCTGCACGACATGGTTGAAGAACCACCATTCCCAGATAACATTACCTGAGCGGTCAACCTCAACAACGGCATCCATCTGGGCACCGGTATAATTATTGGCGGGATCGCAGCCCGCTTCCAGACACTGGGCTGATGTGATATCCCGGTTGGCGATATACATGAACGTTGAGTCCTTTAATTTCGGATTATAGATCTTTACAAAATCATGATGCGGATAATATCCTGATCGCGATTCGGTATACTGCCAGACTGTGTTTCCGTTCCAGTCGAGCTCTTTCCATTGATTCTGATTGCTGGGATTACCTCCAACCGCATCCAGCAGGGTGCCGTTATCGGTAAAGCGTGGGTTGGTGCCAATCCGCCAGGTATGGACCACATGCCCCTCCATGTCGATCAGGTAGGTGGTGCCGCCCGACCCGAAAAGGGTATAGCCGTTACATGCCTTTGATGAATCCCAGAAGCGTGTTTCGGTAGGGATATAAAAGCACTCCTGTGAATAAGATGAAACTGCAGCAACCAAAATTGCTGAAATCAGAAGAATCCTTTTCATAACTGAAATCGATTTATTTAATTAAAACCATTCTATTTATTAGTAGCTGATCATCAGCCTGAAGTCGGCAGGTATATATCCCCGGAGGGTATTTTTCTGCATTCCACTGGTAGAGGTGGGGACCATCGTTTAGCTGCCGGTTTACGATCGTGGCAACCAGTTGACCCAGCGAGTCATAAATTGTCAGGGAGACATTCTCTGATTTTCCAAGATTAAACTGTATTGTGGTGGCTGATTGAAATGGGTTGGGATAATTTTTTAACGAGGAAAGTCCTGATGGGAAATTTTCGCCAATATCGATTCCGGTAGAGGTGCCGGAGTATTTTCTGGCTACCCGGAATCCGACATGATACCAGGGATGATTGGGATCCTGGGGGCCCCGGTAATAAGATGGATTGCGATTTGACACCCTGGAATGCCCGTCATTTATTGCTGTTGTTGAATAGCCGTTGTACCAGTTCCCACCCCGCATTCCACGATAGGCTTTGCCATCGGGCATGATGAATCCTGAAGCCGGTCCGGTGGGATTATTCTTCGGACTAATGGAATAATAATTCTGGCCATACCAGTCGTTGATCAGTTCCCATACATTACCGGCCATATCAAACAGACCAAAAGAATTTGCTCCGTTTGAGGTCTGGTAACTAATGGCGCTGCCGGGCCAGTTGAATTCCGTTTTCAGTTTCAGTGTTCCGTCATAAAACCCGGCAGGTGTTGTTTGCGGCCAGGAACTCTCACCCGCACTCTCATACGGATCGCCCGAGCCTGGCCAGTTTGCCTTGGTAATATCCTGGTCATTGCCCCAGGGATAATTATAATAGGGGCTCTTCTGTCCGCCCCTTCCGGCATATTCCCACTCTGCCTCGGTAGGCAGGCGATAACCGTTTTTGGTAAAATCGCATACCCAGGTTTTCAGGTCATAACAGGTATTGAGTCCGTTCTGTTCACTGAGCCAGTTGCAAAAGGCGGCAGC
Source organism: uncultured Bacteroidota bacterium (assembly GCA_903919065.1). Lineage (GTDB taxonomy): Bacteria > Bacteroidota > Bacteroidia > Bacteroidales > UBA12481 > UBA12481. Next base: position 37,007 of record CAIXHD010000293.1, on the reverse strand, counting down.
TCCAAACCACATGACGCCGACCACCGGGTGGTTTCCACGGAAATCAGCCATGGAAAATACCTTCCCGTCATAATCGATACTGTAATAAGAGGCTGATTGATGCGTGTATCCATAAATATCAGTGCCACCCACCGGGTATATGGTGTTATTTTTTACCTCGATAAGCCCTTTCAGCAGAGAAGCGTTCAGAAAGGCAAGAAACTGGTTATTAGTGGTTTCCGTTTTGGCGATATAAAAAGAATCAACTTGCACAATGTGGAGTGGCAGTTCATCGCTTGGGTGACTGGGGTCGACAAACCCAAAGTGATCGCCCATTTCATATTCTGCTCCGGGGATAAGCGCCTCTATCAGGTTCAGGCTGGCATTATCAAGCCCGCCCCGCACCAGAAGAATATTTTGCTTTAATGTTTTATCATTATAGGATACCACACCGAAATCAACATTGATATCCCAGGCCCTTGCCGAAGTGTTTTGCAAAGTAGTGGAGGACCAGAAATTTCCGGAACTGATGCCGGTGAAAAAAGTTTTATTGAATGATGGCCGGGAAAGAAGGGGATCATTCAATGATTGAATTTCCTTGATATTTGGCAGCCTCCAATCGGAATTACCTCCCAGGGTAAAGGTTTTACTGTAGACCAGCGCTTCCTCCCAGCTCATGTTGTTTGATGCCTGGATTTTTTGCCAGATTAATCCGGTAAAATTGTCGGATACGGTTCCATCACCATTATCGGTAAAGTGACTGGCCGGGGTGTCTTTTGTGACGACATTTCTAACGGCTCTCACATGGAATTTCTTCGATCCGCCAGCACTTACGGTTTCCGATTTGGGATGGTTGCCTATGCCTCCGCCGGCGTTTACCACCCATACTTTTGAGGCATCACCGGTCTGAACTTCACTGGACCACCAGTACTCTGCCAGGGTTTTGGTAAAATAAACCGTGTTTAAGGCCGGATTAAGATTGTCATAATTATTAAGGCCGAACAATTCTATTCCGGTCGGCAGGCGCCAGTCGTCCTTTCCTCCCAATATCAGGCTGCTGCAATAGGTGGCCGCATTTTCGAAGGTCATCTCGCCTCCGTCTACTTTCTGCCACATGAGCCCGGTGATATTGTCAGTTATTGTACCATCACCATTATCGGTAAATGACTGGGGGTTAATTGCCGAATCGGAATCTTCGCCCGGGGTGGAGGTGAAGCTTCCGGATTGCCCGGTGTCGGACAATCTTGATTTCAGATTTTGCTGGGAAAATAATCCCGATATGGAAAGACTAAAAAAGAGGGTGGTCAGTAAACTTGCTCTTAAACAGGACATATAGAGGTGATTGTGTCATTTATCCTGTTTGACGACATTCAGTCAGATTTCTGGCACATCCTCGCGATAAAATATTCTAACCCGTGCAGTATCCTTCATGAAATTTACCCGGTCGATGCTTATACGGTAAACATTCAGGCCCGTTCGTTTTTTCAGATCCTCCATTAATTCTTCACGGCGCGAAGGGTGGATGAGTTCGATTTTCTCATATCGGATATCCATAAAACCCTCCTTCTTCTGCATCCATACCCGTTCGAGATACCAGGTAATCAAAATGATTATTGCATTGGCGAATACCAGTTCAGCCCAGCTTACAGTTTTGTCAGATAGTGAATTGATCACCGAAGTTCCAACCATCAGAAACAGGTAAGTCATTTCCTTGATGGGTATGGTATCGGTCCGGTACCTCAGTATTCCGAATATGGCAAAAAGGCCGAGTGCAAACCCCATCTGGACAGAAACCTTTCCAAGTAAAAAGCACAGCAGAAAAACTATAGTGCTGAAGATCATGAAAATGAAGAAGTAGTCTTTTCTTTTGGAATGTGGATAATATAGAAACCTGACCAGAATTACTGTCGCCAGCATATTGAAAGCAAACCTTAATATCAGGTTGTAGAAATCCGTTGGATTCAGAATTTTAATATTGAGAAATTTTACTGCCTCAATGCCCTGATCGGCAACCTGGATGAATCCGGTCAAAATATCCGAATTAAACAACTGCATGATTTGGTTCATGATATGTTATACTTTTATTTAACTTATTTAATTCCAATAATTTCGACTTAAATCTGTTGTGCTTTATTTCCGGGTAGAGAAGTGCTGTGCCGATACAATATTTACTTATTCTGCGGGGCATGATTCTCGCCTCGCGAAGCAGGTATCCAAAGCCAGAGGAACCGGAGGGTCGTGAGGATTTCACTTCCATAACCACCACACGGGGCAGGCTTGCCGACCGGCCTTCGAATTGCCAGGCCGGGATTAAATCGATCGTTATCCTCTCCGCGAGCATTTTGTTAACCAGGGTGATGCGTTTGAACGATGAATACAGAACCGGCTGAAGCATCTCCGGCAGATAAGGAGAGTGCTTCTTCATGAAAGTACGGATGCTGGTGGAGCCGTAATCGCGATCGGAATTGATTGCGGTTCTCTTTTTCCCGGTTTCCCTTTTATTGTTCTTGAATTTGATTTCAAAAAATGTTTCCCCGGTTTCCTGATATTCCCTGATCCGGACTTTGTAACGGTTTAGTTTTCCATTGTGATGGGCCAGGTACATTTCATGACCGGGAGTATCCAGGTACATCGATTCATACCCAAAAATTCGTTTTCCAACATTTTCAAGCACCTGAAAATCGCGCTGTGCCAATTTGAGCAGATCGGGCAACTGATCGATCCGACAAAGATACTTTTCATCCGACCGCGACATCAGTTTGACGGAATCCATCTCGGCCAGCGTAATTGGCTTCAACGCCTGCAAAGTATCTTGAATCAGTTGAACCATTATTTGTTGAACTCGTAAACGTACTTCCGCTGTGAAATCAAAGCGCCGTTTTTATCAAATGTTTGCCTTTCCGAACGGAGACCATCGGAATATTTAAAAACGTTCTTTTTCTTGATTTTGCCATCCGGCTCATATTGAATCTCAACAGACTTCTGCCCTTCGGAATTGTATTCATAGCTCTCATGAAGGGTGACCACACCGTTCTTATCTTTTTCGAGAATCTCCAGCAGGTTACCTGATTCATCGTACCGGTTCATGCTTTCGAGAATGGGTTTAGCCTTCTTGTCGGATACGTTTGTTTCAAAAACGGATACCGATTTAACCTTTGCTTTGGAGGCTTCTTTTCTCGAAAGTTCCTGGCCTTGCAAACAAAAGGGCGCCAGGCTCAGGAGTAAGATAAGAGATACTGTGATTCTCATGATTAATTCAATTTATTTACCAGCGAATATCGTTGTTTTACCTGTGTTTTTAGCTGTGAAATTGCAGCATCGAAATCGCTTATCCCGTTTCGCAGAAAGGTATAGCCCGAAACCTCACTCGTTGCAGAGGTTTTTATGATATTATAATAGTAGTCGTAGGTGGCAGTAATCTTTTCCGGGGAAAAAACCGTGGAGGCAAAATCCTTGGCGTACTGTTTATATTGAGCGTAATATACCTCATCGGACGCTATGTATTTAATCAGAGGCCACTGACTAGTGACACCGCTCAGGTCGAGATTGATGGCTCCACCCTGTTTGCCGTCTTGAAGTGCTTCGTTGTTGTCCCATGGAATCCAGACTAACTTTGCCTGAGTTGGGTCGTTATACAGATAAAAATTATGAGTCATCCGTCCGTAAGTATCCCAGTCCTGCATAACGGTATTAGAAGCTAACCATTTAAGATATTGATCCATGTTCATCGATGATTCCAGCAGAACTCTCCACGCAGCGGGATCAGAGGTTCGCAAGCTGCTATTGATAGCATCGTACAATGCGCGGATATCTGTGTAATCACCTGCAGCAGTATTGGTTTTCTTGTAAAAATCAGTCGTATCCCAGGAACCTGCAGCAAAGCTCGCTGCTGTTCCTTCAGGTTTGTAGAGGTTGCCTGTACCATCGGCAAATTGTGTTTTCAGAACTGTATTATCCACCTCTTCCACCAATGTGTACAATCCGAAATATTGCGATCCGTTTCCAATATCGATATATACTTCATAAAATGAGGATTTCGCTGAGGGAACCCCGAATTCCCGGAAAAGGTCACCGGCTACCTTCTCACGCATCAGTGACTTATCATCAAAATTATTGTTCAGGTTTAATTGTTTGAATCCGTAGAACCGCTGATCCTGAATAGCCGGATAGGTGCCCTCCCACTGATCAAAGTCAAGCTTAAAAGAGTATTTCTTAATTCCCTGCTGGTAGGTGGTACGCAGACTTGAATTGCCCTTGACCCGGATTCCGACCTTATACCATTGTTTCCCGTTGAAATGAAAATCGCAGTCAACCCAGATCGGATCAAAAGTACCATCAAGAGTCTGCCCCGGACCACCGCCTGGCATGCCGGCAAGATCCTTTTGAATGGCAGCCCAGTTGGTGCTGCCGATGACAATATCCAGCCGCTGAACTTTATCCTGCGGAAAAGCGGTTGCATAATCTGGTTCCACGGCAATCCCATGGGTAGCCTCGGTCCAGTCGGGTGTTTCAATGGTGATCGTGACATCGGGCTTTTCGCAGCCATAAGCATATGCCAGGATGAGAAGTATGGTAAGTTTGAGATATAGCTTCATACGGATTTGCCTTAAAATTTGATTTTGTAGGAAAGCTCAAAGATGTGATAGCTGTCCAGTGTTTTATATTTATCAGATAATGAATAACTTAAAACTATCGCATTCTTCTTATTTAATTCATATTCACCGCCAATGGTATACCGCGACTGGCTAAACAGGCCGGTGCTCAGTTTCTGGTAAAATTCAGCGGAAACGAAGGGAGTAAGCTTAAAATCTTTGATATTATAGTCGAGCCCGATCCGGTAGCGCATATAATTGGTCTTATCGTCTGTTGATTTATCGAAATCAGTGAAATTGCAGAAGCGCACCCTGAATTTCGGCGTAAACCTTTTTATGCTGACTTTAGTACTGGCATCAAAAGAAAAGCGGTTAGAGGTTTCAAATGACGATCCGCCAGTACCTTCCATGTCGGTTACCTTTGAACCGTCGAGGCGATAGTAGCCTCCGACGCTCAGCCAGGATATTATCCTGTAGCTTAATCCGGCTTCCATCAGGTACTCACTTGCATTCGTTGCCGGATTGAACCGGTATTCGGGGGCAATTTCCAATGCCAAACCTTTAGCGAGTTTTATCCCGATATTGGCAGAAGTCCTCAGCGAATATTCATCGGTTTGAGCATTCAGGGATACGGGTATTGCTGATAGAACCAGAGCAGTCAGCAGCATTAAATAGTATTTCTTCATTTAGTGATGTTTATTTTTTTAGCTATCCGGATAACAGCTCAAATATCAAAATAAATGCGGAAGGCTTTTTTAAATTCCAACCAACGGGCATATTTTATCAATAGAAAGGCAGAATCTGACTCCGAACGGGATGCACTGCATTAGGATGTCGGGTTCTAAGGGACGCAGATCATCTTGATGGTCCGGGTGGTATTACCGGCAGAAAGGCGGCAGTAATAGATGCCGGGAGCCAGCGATAGTTTTGCGGAATCAATTGATATGGAATGATTTCCGGGCTGCAGGAATTGGTTTTCCAGAACAGCAACCTGCCTGCCGGAAATATCAAGCAGTTTTAACTCTACCTGACTGGCAGTAGGATTGGAATAGGTAAGGGTGGTTTCCGACTGAAAAGGGTTCGGAAAATTCTGATTAAGCGCGGGCCCGATGTGAATTTTATTGCCTTGGTCGGTTGAGGCAGCAATGTTTTTAACGATATACGAATCGGCAATTTCTTTGTTTTTTCGTGACGCATTTTCTTCTGTGGAAAGATAGGTCTTCACATATTCCACTCTGGTGCTGTCAGGGGTAACGGTGAGCAAAAGGTGACCGCGACCGGGCAAAAACAATCCAGTAACATAGCCATATTCAGCAGCGGACATATTGGTAATGCTCCTATTGGAAGGTTGCGGCACTTCCTGATAGATCACGCCGTCCTTTTCCTGTTTTCCATAAAAGTGATCATGCCCATGGAAGAATATCGATACATGGTTTTCCACCATCAGCTGATGAATGGGCTTTCCCCAGCCCGGGCGGTTCACATCGAAACCGTAAGTTCCGTTGGCATTGCTCCCTCCCATTTCAAAAAGGTGAGCAAATTCGGCACCTCCACGGGCATCCGTGCCGCTGCCACCGACCAGGTTATGACAGAATACGAACTTGAATTTCGCCTTGCTGGCAGATAATGTGTTTTTGAACCATTTATATTGATCTTCCCCTAACGTCCAGCCCCAGTCGGGTTTCGATGCGGTATGCCAATAGGGATCCAAAACAACAATAAGTGCATCGCCCCATTCCCAGGCATAATAATCATGCCGCAGCCCAACGAATTCCTCTGTTTTAACATCGCCTGAATAAAAGGAGTCGGGGATAGGATTAGGGTAATACAATTTTCTTGTGTTGGCTGCCATTACTGCCACATTGCCAGGGGTGCCGTCGAGGCGCCATCCGCATTCCCCTTCATGGTTTCCCAACACCAGAAAAAGCGGCACGGAATGGCACACGCTGCCGAAATAGGGACGATATAGCACATGCCTTTCGGTGATGATGGCCTGATTAACACCCGGCTGCTTTTCCGAAAAGAAAGTGTCTCCCAAATCAAGGAGGAAATCAGGGTTTTCTGATGCTATGTTTTCAAGGGTTAACGCATACGCTTCGGTATTGGAATTGCTATCCAGATGTGGGTCTGCCTCGATGGCAAACGTGAATGATTGACCGGGTGGCCTGGGGGTATGGAATGTATGTTCTGGACCGGCAAGGAAGGCTCCGCTGGTTCCTGCTGCCCTGTACCGGGTCCGGTAATGGTATTTCATATCCGGAATCAGGCCGGGAAAAATTCCTTCGAGAGGAACCTCTTTGTTTGCATTGAAATAACCGGTCGACAGGGTGTAATTACCCGCGGAGGTGCCATATTCCCAGTAACCCTCAACTGAAGCATCGAACAGTATGCTCAGGGTAACCGCGTTTCCTGTTGGTCGGCCCAGAATTTCAGTGAACTTTTGACCGTAGATAATTGCTGGCAGGTGGCATGCCACCAAAATCAATATGAGATTTTTTTTCATTACCGGCTGATGATGAATTTTTTACGTACGATCGCCGATCCGACAGCAATTTTCAATACATAAATGCCCTCGGGAATACCTGAAACATCAATTTCATGAGATGTGGTTTCCAGTATCCGCTGTCCCGAACGACTGAACATCATAACCCGGATCTTTTCAGTGGAGTCTTTTAACCCAATGTATAACCTGTCACGGGCAGGATTCGGGAACACGTCAATCGAAATAGTTTCTATGGGGCTGGCATATATCCCGGAGGTTCCCTGATTTACGGAATACCGGAATGCAACCTCCCCATTGCGATGGACGCCGTTAAGAGTATCGGCTGGCAGAAAAGCCCTTACAAAGTCCACAGTAACATCAGCCGGAGAAACGGTAACTTTTAAATGGCCTGTCCCTCCGATGGTATCAGAAACGTAGGCGCCGGCGTTGGCCAGCATTCCAATCTGATAAGTTGCATCGCTCGGCATAGGAACCTCCTGATAAACGACACCGTCTAAAACTTCATGCGCAAACAAATGATCGTGACCCTGAAAGAATATATTCACGCCGTTATCCACGAACAACTGGTGAATTGGCTTGCCCCAGCCCGGCCGGTTCGAATCAAATCCCCAGGTTACCCCGTCGGCTTCATAGCCACCCCATTCGTAAAACCTGGCCGTATTGATGCCACCTCTGCCCTGTCCAAGGGTATGATGCCCGAAAACGAATTTATATTTTGCATTGCTGGTTTCAAGCGCATTCCTGAGCCATTTATATTGCGTATAGCCCAGTGTCCAGTCCCATTTTCCCGGTTTTGCAGAGGTTGCCGACTGATATCGGTAAACATCGATCACAACAAACAAAGCATCACCCCAGGTGAAGGAATAATAGTTTTCAGGGGTACCCATTCCGTAGGGCTCAACCTCGGTATTGCCACTGTAAAAGCTATCCGGAAACGGGTTCGGATAATAGAATTTTCTCCAGAGAGTTCCATAAATACCAATATTATCGGGTGGTGTCTGACCTAAATAGTAATTGAATTCCCCTTCATGATTTCCCAGACAGAACAAAAAAGGCACTGAATGACAGATGACCCCCAGATAGGGCCGGTAATCCTTGTGAAGCTGGTCCATATCCGAAGAGGTAGTGGTCAGCGGAGTATGATCATCACCGAAAGTGTCTCCAAGTGAGAACATAAAGTCGGGCTGGTCGGCTGCCTGATTGGCCAGGCAAATCTGGTAAATGCTCCGTACCCCTTTTTTATCGTAAAGATGCTCATCAGACTCGACCGTGAAAGTGAAGGTGCTGCCTGACGATCGTTGAGTATGAAAGGTGTGCTCCTCTCCGGTTGAAAAGGTGGAGGTGGTTCCAGCCGCGCGATAACGGGTTCTGTAAAAATATTTTGTATCCTGATTTAACCCGGTGAAGTCGGCTTCGAGCGGGACCCCATCTTCTATGATAAAGTGAACAGTAACGCTGGGATAGATGCCTGTGGTGGTTCCATATTCCCAATACACCTCGGTTCGCTGATCAGCCAGGATGCTGATTGTCATTTTTGTGTCAGTGGGCCGGCCAAGAATCTCATTGAAGGTCTGGGCTTTGGCTGGAAGACCGAAGACTAAGAGAAGACAGAAGACTGGAGACTGAAGACTGAAGATCGAAGACTTTGACATATAATTTGGCATCATTAACTCGTTACTCGTCTCTCTTCCGCGGCGGGCCTTTTCTGGGTTGACGTCCGGGTTTGTTATCAGGCTTAAAAAAATCACGCATATCCCTAACGAGTTTTTCGAATTGTTCTACCTGTTGAGGGGTACATATTGCTTTCAGCTGTAGAGACTGGTCATAACGGAGCATTTCCATCTTATATTCATTCTCCGCTATCTTCCCGGCCAGCGAACGGATAACCTCTTCGTTTGTTTTTGCATTGAACATTTCCTGATTCATCGAGTCCCTTTCTCTCTGGATGGCTTCAACTAAACTCTTTTCCTTTTCGGCAAAGTCCGCCCTGAGATTTTTGATCTGATCCACCTGTTCACGGGATAGGTTCAATTCTTTTTCCAGTATCGCTGATACGTCGCGTGGTGGAGCAGTTGCCTCAGTCTCAGAAGCTGGTCGGGGAGGAGGCGTGACCGCCTTCCACAAAAAAACACCAATGGAAACCAGGTTCAGCAAAGCAAGTACGATTACAATGCGTACCAGTATTTTTTTCTGGGTAAAAATATCCATGGCTATTGGCTGATTGAAGTTGGATTGATCAGAAATTCATTGGATATGGCACGCAAGTCACTGGTTCGGGTAGAAGTGTTCCGGCTGCCGTCGCTGATCAGGGTAAGGATAACTCCGATATTGGCAAGGACAAAAAATATCAGGACCAAGGCAATGCTGGATACATTAAATCCTTGTTTTGATGGCCTTTCTGAATGGGCGATCCTGTTCATCATGGAACTCGTCCACTCGGATGATGGCTGAATATCTTCAAGAGATTCAAATTCTCTCAGAGATCTCTGTGCATTCTTATCTAAATCTGCCTTTTTCATGGTCTATATAATTCTTAGACGATTATTTAATTTTTTTCTGGCACGGGAAACGAGCGATTCCACAGCCACTTTGCTTGTCTTCATTATTTCCGCAATTTCATCATTGGAATATCCGTCGATCTTGCTTAGGGTAAAGGCTATACGCTGGTTGTCGGGCAAGGTGTTCAGTGCCTTCGAGATTTCTTCCATTTGCTCATTTTCCAGAATCGCCTTATCCGGCATAGTGCCACCGCTAATCCATTCGGCCACCTGATCAAGCTGAAGAATTTTCCCAACGGATGTGATACGTTTCTTGCGTTTACGCCTTTTAAGCTCGTCCAGGCTCTTGGTTACCGCAATGCGATAGATCCAGGTGGATAATTTTGAATTTCCCCGAAAAGTGTGGATTGATTGAAAAACTTCGAGAAACACTTCCTGTGATAAGTCTTCGGCATCCTGACGATTAAGAAGAAAGCGATAGCAGGTGTTTATCACCCTGCCTGAATGGAGGCTCAGTAATTCGCTGAAAGCGCTGTGGTCACCTGCTTTCAGCTTTCGCAAGAGGTCCGCATCTTCCATCCTGCAATAATACTGACAAAAACATAAATATTTAGCATTAGTAGCGTATATATAATATATATGGTATATATTAATAGCTTTAAGTAAATTGAAATAATAATGAAAACCCAAGCAGGAATATCCAGGAAAAAAAAGATAATAGAATTGCGCCCTGAAACAGAGAAGCGTTTGAGGATTATTGCGGTAAATGAAGGCTATAATCTTAAATCATACATTGAAAATGTCCTGGAAGAAATTGCAGAGGAAGATGAAACCTTAATTGCTCTCTCAAAAGTGCCAGGAACTAACGATCTTCTAAATCAAACGGAGAAAGCCAACTTTCTTAATTCTCTTTCTGAAGAATCTGCCGAAGTGCTGAAGACAGTTTTACTGAGAGGCAAGATCTACAAAAAGCATAACCTCAAATAAATCCTAACCCGATATTATTTTCTTTTCCGGTTGGCGATCTTGTCGCCCTTGGTTTTAGGTTTGGTGTACACCTTCCCTTTTCTCAAATAGGAGCCACCCTGATTGGTCTTTGTGTTCTTCCAGCTCTTTTCATGGAAAGATGCACCCTTTACCTCTAATTTCTGATTCCGGTGCGGGTTGGGCATCATGCTTTTGGGGCGCTCCTCGGGAATCAGTTCCTGATTTATTTCAACCTCTTCCGGAAATTCAACCACCGGAATCTTATAATCCATCAATGTTTCGATGGCTGCTTTTGCTGCTTCCTCCTTTTCGGTGAAAAACAGGATCGATTTACCCGGATGCGTTGCCCTACCGGTTCTGCCGATCCGGTGCATATAGTTTTCCGGGAATGAAGGTGTATCAAAATTGATGACGTGTGTGATCTTTTCAAAGTCGAGTCCACGCGCCATGAGATCGGTGGCAATCAGAATCCGGCTTTTTCCCTTTTCAAAATGCTGGACGGTTTTCAGTCGAAAATTCTGAGTTTTATTGGAATGGATAACATCACATTCCGATCCCAGATCCTCTTCCAATGAAGTAAACAGCCTGTCTGCAAAGCTTTTGGTGGAGACAAAAACCAGCACCTTTTTATACTCATCTTTATCGGCCAGAAAGAGTTTCAGCAGATTGATTTTAGTATTGAAATTGAGGACCGGGTAAGCCGTTTGCGAAATATTTTCCAGCGGAGTGCCACTCAGGGCGATTGAAATCTTGGCGGGTGCTTTAAAAAAGTCCTCTATCAGGGAATCAATCTCCTCCGTCATCGTTGCAGAGAACATTATATTCTGCCTTGATTTTGGCAGAAGATCGAAGATGTTGGTCAGCTGAAAACGAAACCCTTCATCAAGCATGATATCCACCTCATCGATGACCAGTTTTTTCACGTTTCTTAACAGCAAGGCTCCATTGACAGCCAGATCATACAGCCGGCCGGGAGTAGCGACAAGGATATCGGTACCTTCAGCAAGGTTTTGTCTCTGCGTATTAATATTAACCCCGCCAAAAACACCCAGAACCCTCACATTAAGGTATTTAGTCAGGCTTTGTATTTGCTGCACAACCTGCACAACCAGTTCGCGGGTAGGAACAAGAATTAACACTTTCGGGGGGATATCCTTCGAAAACTTAAGATCTCTTAACAGGGGAAGCACGTAGGCAAACGTTTTGCCTGTGCCTGTCTGGGCGATACCCACCAGGTCTTTGCCCGATAGAACAACTGAATAAGCCTCGGCCTGGATTGGGGTTGGGCTTTCGAATCCCAGCTCAACAACGGCAGCCAGTAATTGCTTCGATAAATTTAAATCTTCAAAAGAGCTCATTCACCTTTATTTTCCGCAAAGGTAGCATTAAAGGCAGAGGAACCTGATAATCTACATTTTGAATCCTGATTTATCCAGGTATTCAAAGCTTTCCTTAGCGCTGGCTAAAGCATCGTTATGCGTGTATTGCTCTATCTCAACGTACCAGTCTTTTATTTTATCTGCTTTCATTTGCTTGAAAATCGATTTGAAATCCATTTTACCGCTTGCACCAATTTCTTTTTCATCCTTGATGTGCGTTAATTTGAACTGTCCACCGTATTTTCTCAGATAATCCACAGGATTGGCGCCGCCTTCCTGACACCAGTATACATCGAGTTCAAAGAATACATCCTTCTTATCAACGTTATCAAGCATATAATCGAGGATAACATGATCGCCTATTTTCTTAAATTCCGAAGTGTGGTTGTGGTAACCGAATGCGATGCCGGCAGCTGCTGTTTTTTTGCCAACCATGCTGAAATATTCACAATAGAGCTGAAGGTCTTCGATTTTACTTTTTTCGCCAACAGGCATCGATGCCTGAACCATATAACTGGCACCGGCGGTATGATGTGTTTCAATGGTTTTATCCCACCAGGCCATCACTTCGTCATGGGTTGCCTTTGAGTAATTATGACCGACGTGTGAGCTCGTAAACTTCATTCCCAGATCATCGACTCTTTTCTTAAAATCTGCGGGATCCAATCCGTAAAGCTTTCCATCACTGTATCCGGCAGCTTCCAGGTTTTTGTACCCGATTTTTGCCACAGCTTCCAAGGTGGTCTGAATTCCCGATTTATTGATCATATCTCTCAGGGAATAGAGCTGCAGGCCGATGTTTTTTCCGGATATCGGGAGCATCATATCGGAGCTGAATACCTTTGGAGCTATCAGGCCGCCTGCAATAATCAGGGAAGTCTGTTTTAAGAAGTCGCGTCTGTTTTTCATGGTTAATCGATTTAGGGATGCAAGGTACAGAATCTGAAATTTATTTTCGATTTAGATTGATTTGTTTATGCATGGAATTAATCCTTACTTCGATTCAAACAATTGAAAATGAAAACACAAAAAGCTTCCTTACTTGTTTTGTTAGTGTTGAGCATCTCTCTGTTCACAGGGCAGGCTCAAACCAAACAAAGTCTTCAAACCGTTTTCACCGGAATGAATACCGAACAGCTAAAATTGGCCAAAGAGAATAAGTTCACCAAGCCAGATGTTCTTGCCTTAGAAAAAGTGATGGCTGCCACCGGAAACCAGTTATTAGAGTTTATTAAGGAGTCTGCTGGAGTAGCCCCTCAAAGTCTGATCGATAAAATTGAAAGCGAGTTTAAAAGCCTGAATGCTGAATATGCGAAAATCCTTTCCGGAGCCAGCCTTACTGCCTGGAAAGAATTGAGTAATTCTACCAAAAACACTCTGGTAAAGAGGCTTCAATCCGATTATTTTGGCGCATCAAAACTGGCCAGAACAGATATACTCACAGATCTGAAAAATGGAATTCTTTCAAGTCTGATCAAGGGTTTTGGTGGGGAAGATTGGGGCTGATAAATTCTTGATTTTTGATCCAGGGATTCTTATTTAATCACTCGGTATGGAAATGAATTTGTCCCGTCAGTAACCCGAATCACATATATTCCTTTTTCCCAGATGGAAGTGTCCAGCGAAACGGATTTTGGGGTAACCGGATCATTTATCTGAAGCATTTCCTGTCCCAGAATAGTATATATCTGTATTTTCCTGATGGCTGCCGAACCCATGGCTTGAATAGTCAATACATTGTTAACCGGACTTGGGAATACCAAAAACGGTTCAGCCGCAGTTTGTATTTCATCGATATTATTGAGCCTGTTGAGACGGTATTTAGAAAGGAAACGCCAGATGACGGCACAGGCATTAAAATCCTTGTTAGTGTTTCCATAGGGTTCCAAAACGGAGCTTCCAGGCCAGGTATGTCCGCCGTTAATAACTTTGTAGAGCTCAACAGAGCTTCCAAACCTTCCTCCCGAATAGGTGTAGTGCTGGACCCAGGAAAAGTCGGAGGTATTGATGTTGGGTAGTGTATCCAGTTTTGGAACTGGAGAGCAGCCGTTGAATCGGACCCAATAACTGATTAAAGTATCCATGTTGACCGCTTGGGTAACCGGGCCTTCTCCATTCCAGTTTCTTACCGGATCGGCGGTCCCATGAATCTCTATTACCGGGACGGGATGTTTTGGTGAGCAACTGCTGACAAAGGACGGAAACATGAACCCATTTACAGGTGCTATAGCAGCAATTCTGTCACTCATGGAACAAGCAAGCTCATAGCTCATAATGGCGCCAGAGCTGTGGCCGGTGAAATAGACCCTGTTGGCATCAATTGAATATTCGGTGCTTAACTTATCGATAAGTTTCTTCAGAAATCCCGGATCGTCAACCCCGGAACTTATCGGGAATATATTCCAGCCAATGTAATTATACATCTGTGGATTTGGTTGTCCGTCAGGCATGGCTATGATGAAATTGGCTGTGTCAGCGATGGGCCTGAAATTGGCCAATGAGTTTTGGTATTCACCACTTTCTGTGAAACCATGGAGGCTGATTAACAGAGGGACAGCCTTACCTGGAACATAAGAGAGTGGTACATATAACAAATAGGTTCGGTATATGCCATGAACCAAACCATCGGCGAATTGAAGGCCGGTTTGAGCCTGGAGGCTGCCAGTCAATAGAAAGCCAATCCAAATGGTAAAAATCTTTTTCATATGGTGTTCAGTTTTTAATGCAACGTACCGAGTATGCGTCTGTTCTGGAACCAGTATAATAATCCAGCTTGCTATTCTGGTAACCTAGCATCCAGCACCAATTCCAGTTTTTGTCCTCATCAGTTGCGGAATAGAAACTTGCGACTAATCCTAAATCCCGGAAATCAGTATAGGCAAAATTACCACCACTGGGAATGGCTGAGAATCCGCTTTCGTTGGTGGCATCTTCATTCTGATATTGCCAGTGGTTGTTTCCGGGTTCTTTCATTTTTCCACCGGCAATATCTTTTCCACCCAAATATTCAGCCAGTATATCCCATTCCCCATCAGAAGGAAGATGCCAACCTTCAGGGCAAATGCCCCTCACACCACTTGGCACTAAAGAACTGCTGTGTTCACCATTCATAACAGAAGGACGATTGTATAATACACCATAGGTTTTGTAGTTAGCTGTCGCTTTTGCATTTTCCACACTGGTGCCGCTGTACCCGTACACATAATAATATTTGGCGGTTTCAGACTTACTTGTTGGTAGGCTTACCGATGGCAGGTAAGCCAGGTTTTCGGTCATCCAGATCTGGCTGCCGATTGTTTGATAATAGTAAGTCCTGCCTTCATAATTAAAGCTGGAATCTGCGGTGGTAAACCTGACATTTTTGCCGTAACCAGTTCCCATGCTGTTTGAGGCATATGCCCGAACGTAATAGGTTTTATGGGCAGAAAGATTGATCATCTGACTGGTGAAAATACCGCTTCCAACACCATTGGTGGTGCAATTGCCTGAGATTGTCGGATTCTCCGCTTCAGACCAGCAAACACCTCTGGCAGTAACATTATATCCACCAGTACTGTTTACCGTGCCCCCTGATATTGCTGAAGTATCAATGATCGAACGGATATATGCCGTAGTTACAGTGGGGAGGCCGGTGGAAGTTAGAATAACTTCCTGTGCTCCATAGTTTATGCCGGTGGAGTTGACAGCATAAGCCCTCAGGTAATAAGCCTGATTGCCTCCCAATCCTTTGATCTCACTGGAGAATGAACCTGTCCCTTTTCCATCAATAGTTTTGAAATCCCGGATTGTCGGGTGTTTATTTGTCGACCAGCAAACACCCCTGCCTGTTACTTCTGTTCCTCCATCTTCAATTATAGTGCCTCCTCCTGTAGCGGAACTGCCACTCTGGTCTTTAATCGTGGAAGTAGCTATCTTGGCAAGGTAAGTACCCCCTTTGACACATCTGACCGAACCGGCTATATCACTGTTAATACCCGTACTGATGGAAATATAATCATTATCAAGCCTGAGCCAGGGAGACTGGACAATGTTGGCATCGGAATTCGTGGTTATCCAGAAACGTGTGTAAGAGCCAAGGCCTGAGAATTCCCCTTCGCTGCTTCGGTACCCGGCAGGTAAAGCTGAAAATCCGCTGAGATCATTGCTGCCCAGGTCGTTTCCGGGGGTTCCCTGTTTCTGGCTAGGTTGCCATCCCCATTTTGCTGCCATGGATTTTGCAATATCTGTACCATTACCTCCGAAGCCAAATCCATTGGCAGTAAGGAAATCTGTTAGCTCAGTCCAGTCTGAATTACCAGGAAGATACCACCCGGGTGGACATGCGATTTTTGCAGCTTCCAGATTATATAGGGCTCCATAAGTGGAATAATTCTCGGTTTGTTTTGCGTTATTAACACTAGTTTCATTGTAACCATAAACGTAATATCTGGGTGAGATATCAGATCCGCTGGTTGGCGGGTACACAGTTGGCAGGTAGTTCAGGTTTTGAATCATCCAGTTTTGATGTCCGATATTTCTAAAGCCATACCTCTTCCCTTCATATAAGATGCTGCCATCGGCTGTTTTAAATTCTTTCTCTTCTCCGTAACCTGTTCCCTCGCTATTAGAGGCATAAGCCCTCACGTAGTAAACTGTTTTTGGAATAAGACGCGTGAGTTGGCTGACAAAAGTGCCGTTACCATAACCATCATATGTAACAGTACCTTCGATAGTTGGATTCCTCAAAATGGACCAACACACCCCACGCGCTGTAACTTCCAGTCCTCCGTTGTTGGTGACAGTCCCGCCTGTAACCGCAGATGAATCGGCGATCGTCAAAACATTTGTGGTGGTGACTGTTGGTATGCCAGCGTTTGTCTTGAGGGAAACCTGCTGACCATAGCTGGTTGTAACAGGATTCACGGCGTAAGCCCTGACATAATAAGTGGTATTGGGATTCAATCCTTTCAAGGAACTGGAGAATGGTCCGGTACCATTTCCGTCAATGGTTTTGGCATCATTAATTGTTGGATTCTGATTAGTTGACCAGCAAACTCCCCTGGAAGTAACAGTGATATTACCATCGTTGGTAACCTCACCGCCACCTTCGGCTGAATTTGACGTAATACCGGTGATTTGGGTCGTAGTCACTGTTGCCGCAGCTCCAAGCAGGCATCTCACCGAATATCCGTATCCTTTTGTATTCACGTGATGAGTTTGGGTGGTCATCCAAAAATTGATCAGTGTCCAGTTAACATATCCGTATCCGTAAGTTGAGATGGTGCAGTACCAGGCTGATGTGCCAATCCAATTAATAATTTCATGAAGCTCTTCCGAGCCCGACCAGAAGTTTGCAGTTTCGCCCAGACCGTAAAAATTTTTCTGATCAGGATAACCAGTGATGTTGCCAGTATTGCCCCCCGGAAGTGCGGTAAATCCAGAGGAATTTGTTGCCGTGCTAGGTGCATTTGTCCAATGGGTTTGGGTGGTTTCAGCGAGTGCCAAGCTAGCGGAGGGGCCCAGATAATCAGTTAATTGCGACCATTCTGCTTTTGATGGTAAATGCCAGCCGTCGGGGCATGACACCTTGGCTGCAGCATAGTTATACAAAACTCCGTAAATGGAATAATTGGCTGTTGCTTTGGCCTCCTTAACGCTTACTCCCTCATAGTTGTATACATAATAATACGGTATACCCAACGATCGGTAAAGCGGGCTGCTGACAGATGGCAGCAACGCCAGATTCTCGGCCATCCAGGTTTGTTCGCCAATGGTAACAATCGGGTAATTCCTTTGGTCTCTGTCGGTGCAAGCCGGAAATCTGACCAGATAATTTTTTGATGCGATTGGCGCATCAGTTACAATGCTTGTATTAGTTCCTCTATAACATTTGAATAATATAATCTCACCTTTTTTATATGGAAGTAAATAGGAACTTTTTGATGTTTTCAAGGCTGGCTGGTCCATCGATTTCTGTCCCACATAATCAATACGGGTTTCGGCGCCTGCTGCCTGATCACTGACTGCCTTGTAACAATAAGTTCCATGTTCCGTTATGAGGCTGATTAAATAGATGCCTGCAGATCCTGCTTTAAACGAAAATTGGTGATCCCCCTGATCAAGTTGAATTTCAGATTGGGTTAAGAACCCGCCAAGAATGTTTTGTACCCTCAAAACAACCTTTTGGGAATGCGGGGTTCTCACTAATAAGGAGGTAACGCCAGAGAAAGGATTTGGATATAACAGCCCGCCGGAATGAGAATCAGGAATGTCATTGATCCCAGTGCCGGATTTAAGAACCAATGTTGCGTTTCCGGGAAGAGTTACACTCTCATTCGTCGAGAGATTTGTGGCTTTTATACTGTCAATTGTAACAACCTCATCGGCTGCTGTAAAGGTAATGTTGATCTCCTGCCCATAGGATGCTGCGGAACTCAGATGCAACAATGCAATCCCTACTATTTTGACCAAAGTCGACCTCACGCTGATTATTCCTTTATGATCTGAAAAAAGCGTAAAATTCTTTCTGATTCATAGATTCCAACAACATATATCCCCGCTTTAAAACCGGTAAAATCGATAGACAATGGTTTCGATGGCTCAGCTGCAATCATCGAAATCATCTCCCTTCCCGTGAGATCCCGGATAGTAACTTTTACTTCTGTGCCACGGGGGAGCCCGGAAATAGTAATAAAATCGGATGTTGGATTGGGATAGACTGAAATTTCCGACCAGACTTTTAACCCTTCCGAACCGGTAGTGACTTGATTCATCAGATCAAGATAGACTTTGTCGTCTATTGGGAAATTCAATGCCCTGTAATGATCCCTCAAATCTTCTTTAAAGGAGAAGGAGAATGCCGCTACCATAAGAGTCGATCTAAAAGAGTTGCCTTCCTGAGAATTTGAACTCCGATCGTACTGATCCTCCCAATTTTTATCGAAATAGCTAAAGAAATCCATTAATCGTGTAACATACCATGATACTTTTTCATCCGACTGCTCTGCCCATTTGATGAACTCAAACGCCAATGTCATGAATACCCCAAATGTTTCGTCGGCTAACGTTGATGGATCGTTCCAGCTTACAAATGGTGCGAGGTTCTGAATATAGCTTCTGTAACCATCCCTTACTATTCTGAACCCATTGTTAAACTCACCACGGAGCAGATAAGCAAGATCATCCGATAGCCCAAATTGTTTGGCTTGATTTATTAAGTCATAGCCTGTGCATAATCCTAATATCTGAGCCATCGTTTCGGAATATATTGCATTTGCCGATCCATCAATCCGGCCTCCAATGTGATAGGCAGAAGGGAAATTCAACGAAATATTGTGCCCCATTTCATGTGATAAAGTGTTCCACCAGACTTGATTACGAAAAGCGTCTGAACCAACGGCAAAACTCGGCGGACTGGTATACCAGGTGGAGTACCCCCCTGATGTACCGGCTTTATATATAATCTGGTTGAATGATTGATTATCGCAAAACCAGACCTTATTATTGGTGTATTCCAGCTGGATATTTGCCATGGCTGAAGCAACGTGTTGGACGCACTCCCTATTTAAAACTCCGAAATCCTCAGGATTGAATCGTCTTGTCTCGACAGGGTCATACCATCTGGAAATGAGAGTCCGCTCCTTTGTTTCAACCATTACAAGTGATCGGTTTGGTAATTCTACCGGTACATATTCCGGTGCACGAAACAATATTAAAGTGGATGCGCTTTCCCCGTCCGATGAAACGGTTACTACATAGTTCCTGCTTTTGTCATTGTACGTATGATCCTGTGGAAACCAGCCGAGTATTACTGTTCCATCACCGAAGTTCCATAAAAAAGGAACGTTGGGTTGGCGGGTGTCGGAACCATTAATGTGTACCTGTCCCGATTGATTGTCGACTTTTTCAACAAATAAAGTAAGGTGTACTGTTCCTTCCTGAACCAGTGGTAAATAAGAAAAGTCCTGAGCAGAGATCTTAGCGAATAGAGCCAGGAAAAATCCAAAAGAGGCTAAATACCTATTCATAACCACGCTCCTTTCTCTATTTAGCAAAATGAAGGCTCAAGATTTACCTTCTAAAAGTTAAGAATTATTTCTTTATCTTCATAGCAGAAAAATGAACCAGACTTACCTTTTCAAGGAGGGCCCATGTCAATAAAATGTCAGATCGGTATTCATAACTGGGATGGATGTGAATGTACATTATGCCACGCCAAACGGAACAAATTGCACGATTGGTCAGAGGATTGTGAGGAGTGCTCCAGGTGCGGGAGATCCAGAAAGGATTCTCACCGCTGGGACTACGACAAGTGTTCTGTCTGCGGAAAAGAACGTGACAAGAATCTGCTTGGTTCGTTTACAGACCCGCGTGATGGGCATGAATATAAAACCATCAGGATAGGTAAACAGGTTTGGATGGCGGAGAACCTGGCCTGGCTGCCGGATATCAGCACTCAGGATACTGGTTCTGACACTGATAGTCATCGCTATGTTTACGGTTATGAGGGAACCATTGTGGAAGCAGCCAAAGCAAATCCAAACTATGTTAAATACGGGGTGCTTTACAACTGGCCGGCAGCGATCGAATCCTGCCCTGAAGGCTGGCACCTGCCGGATGATGAGGAGTGGATCATTCTAGAAGAATTCGAAGGAATGAAACACCTTGATGCTGAAAGAAAGAATATGGGCGACCGAAGCTCCGGTTTTGCAGGATCAAAGCTAAAATCAGGTTCTGCCTGGGGGGTGGATGATGACAGCTTAAACACCCATGGATTCACAGCGCTTCCGGGTGGTTATCGTGGCTTCGACGGTGGATTCTTTGATCTCGGTGGCTATGCAAGCTTTTGGTCAGCCACCCTGGGTAAGGAGCCCGAATACGCATGGGCCCGTTATCTCGATCATAACTGCCGCGGAGTGTTTCGTACCAATTACGGTTACAAAAGAGGAGGCTTCTCGGTTCGTTGCGTGAAGAACACCTGAAAATATTATTCCATTTCTTATGAAATCATTTAAATTCCTATTGCTTTTTGCAGGCATTATCGTATTGATCAGCAGCACTAATGCGAATGCAAAAGAATTCTATCAGCTGAAAACATACACTTTTAAGAGTGCCAAACAAGAGGTACTAACCGACAATTATCTCCGGGATGCTTTCTTACCTGCAATTAAAAGGCTTGGAATAAAAAATGTGGGCGTATTCAAACCCAGATTATCCGAGACGGATACCCTTAAAAGGACTATTTTATTAATCCCGTTTGCGTCTTTTTCTCAATTCCAGACCCTGCAGGAAGAGCTGGCAAAGGATCAAAAACACCTGACTGCCGGAAAGGATTATCTGGATGCAAATTTTGATAATCCACCTTATTTGCGGACAGAATCGGTATTGCTGGAGGCATTCAAGGATATGCCGTTTATCAAAGCACCTGCTTTAGAGGGTGACAGGGCAAACAGAGTTTATGAATTAAGAAGTTATGAGTCCGCAACGGAAGCTTACCACAACAGCAAAGTCGATATGTTCAATGCCGGGGGTGAGATCAAACTCTTTGAACGACTTAAATTCAATGCTGTTTTTTACGCCCGCGTCATCTCAGGACCAAAGATGCCGAACCTTATGTACATGATCAGCTTCGCCGATGAAGCTAGCCGGAAAGCCCATTGGGACTCATTTTCCAATTCTCCGGAGTGGAAAGAGTTAAAAGCCATTCCAAAGTACCTGAATACCGTTTCTCATATTGATGTAAGCTTTCTGTATCCGACGGATTACTCGGATTATTAACAATCACAAAATACTGAATGAAGTTTCGCAGAGAGGAGTATCTGGACCTGATGACATTCGGGTCCTTTGAAAGGCCTATGTTTTCAGAGCTGTTCGGGCCATTGATCGGTCTGGATAAGGAGTGGAGGGCACAGGGTGCATCGGAAGAGGAAATCAACATGACCGCCTTCGACTGGGATTATGTTCCGGTGGTTCAATGCGGCGGCCAGACAGGCGTTTTCGGGGGTTCTGCTGAACGAATTCTGGAAGAAAATGATCAGCATATCATTAAACTGGATGACCTCGGTCGCCGGACTAAATTGCTGAAGGGCTATTCTACCATACCCCTGCCGATGGATTATCCGGTAACCGATATGGATTCATGGCTGAAAGTGAAGCCGCTGTTTGAATATCGCGATGAACGGATTGACTGGGAACAGGTGGAACAGGCTCGGAAACTGCAAAAAGCCGGGCATCTGGTGGTGGCTTATATACCGGGCGGATTCGATATGCCCAGGCAGCTGATGGGTGAGGAGAACGGATGCCTGAGCTACTTTATGCAGCCCGAGCTGATCGCCGATATCATGAAAACTATGACAGACACTTCGTTCAAAGTTCTGGACAGGGTAAGCGATGAGCTGATTATTGACCAGCTTTCGGTACATGAGGATCTGGCCGGAAAAACGGGTCCGCTTATCGGGCCGAATGAGGTTGACCTCTGGGTGAAGCCTTATTTTCGAATGATATGGGATATGCTGGCATCCAAGGGCACCCGGCTGTTTGATATGGATTCCGACGGGAATATCAATCCGATTTTACAGTCACTGGTCGACTGCGGGCTGAATTCGATGCATCCGTTTGAACCAGCCGGTGGAATGGATATCGTGGAGGTGAGGAAAAAGTTTGGTAAGCAAATCGTGATGCGTGGTGGAATAGATAAGCACGTTTTGCGGCAGGATATGAAGGCGATCCGTGATGAGCTGGAATATAAAATGCAGCCGCTGATGCGTGAGGGCGGTTGCGTATTCGGACTGGATCACCGGATCCCGAATGGAACACCGATTGAAAACTATCGCTATTATGTGGAGACCGGGCGCGAGATTCTGAATTTGCCGGTCAGGAATCCGAAGGACCGGGGGTGGGGCAGAATGGCGTTCTGAATATTCCACTTACATCCTCCAAATCCAACATGCTTAGCTAATTCTCTATCGATTTTTATTTCGTACCTTTCTGGTCAATTGTCCCCCGCAATTGTAATATCCTGGTTATGAAAAAAATTCTCGGCATTTTTATTCTTGGGGGACTTTTCTTTTCCGCCTGCGAAGAAAATCCGATTATCCAGACGGATGGATTTGCTACTCAACCGGCAATATTTGGCATAATCGATTCCAATGATACCGTGCATTATATCAGGGTTGGCCGTGTTTTCTCGGGGCTGAAACCTCCCAATGACACCGGTCGGATAAAGGATTCCATCTATTTCGATTCAGTTGATGTGTCGGTGTCCCTTAAGGAAATATGGACAGGTAAAATGATCAGTGTGCCGGTGACACCCTGGGTGGTTTCAGCCAAGGATGCGGGGACATTTAATTCAGAAAGCTATACGGTTTACCGCTTTGAAAAAGATCTGCTTCAGGATTTCCTCAATCCATGGCTCCCGTACATTATTGAATTTCAATCGCTTTTATACAGTAAAATACTGGTTGCTGTAAAAGTACCGGGATTACCACTGGCCACATGTGAAACATCACTGGTGGAGCCACCCAGAATATGGTCGCCCAAACGGGCACAGTATTACGTTTATATTTATCCCGATAATCCTTTGCTGGTGCAATGGTCGGGAGATGTGTGGAATGAACTTGATATAAGTTTTGAGATGAATGAAGAGTTCGCTGATAAAACCGAAACCCGGACTTTCTCTATCCAGAAAACCAGCGAGATTCATTATAATGGAAAATACTGCGAGATCAGAATCCCATATGAGCTTATTGTTCAAATACTTGATCAGAATCTTAAAGTCCGGTCCGATTTGATCCGGCGTTATTTCGGACCATTCCGCATAGCTTTACTAACCGGAAACCAGACTTTTTATACCTATATGGAATTTAAGAATGGTATCAATGACTTCAATTTTAACCCCTATGATAATGTTGAAAACGGCATTGGAGTCATCGCGGGCAAATCCAGTTTTAATAAAACAACCGTTTACCTCGATCAGCCATCCAGGCTAAAGTTCGCAGTAGAACCAATTTTGAGGAAATACAGGATAATTGAATATTGATTTCCACCGACTGAAATGCTGAAGTGGAACAAACGGGAAGGAGCTCCGGGCTCTGACGCCCGAAGCTCTCCAAATCCCCAATGAATGGGCGGAAGCTGGCCTGCACTGGACGTGTTCGTCTGGTTGACGGAGGGGTCATCTGGATTCGAAAGGCAAGCTAAACTGAAAATCTGGTGACTTAAAGGTTACAGGTAGTTGCAAATTTTGTTTATTAAAATTTTGTCCTTACTGATAAAATAATCATAAAGGAAAAGCACCGCCAGAATAATTAGTAATGCGATAAACCCGGCTAACCCGGCCATTCCGGTGGTCAGGTCATTTCCCCCGTCAATCAGCATGATTGAAATACCGGCTGTTGCATTCATTGTTCCATGCATAATCGATGCTGCTATGACCGACTTGGATTTAATTGTTATGTAGAGAAATAGTGAGCTTAATATGATGCTAAGAATAATCATCATGAAAACCCCAATTTGAGGATGTTGAGGATAATTATGTCCCATTAGTATAAGGGGAGCATGCCAGATACCCCAGATAAGACCGATAATTATTGTTGCTCGAAAAAAACTCATTTGCTCCAGTTGTTCCGGGGTCATCATAGGTTCAAATCTTTTTATCATTCCCGACATCTCCGGATTATAAGTTACGTCGGGGAATAGCAAGCTTATCCCAAGAGCTAAAAAGCTGATCAGTGGCATAAGTAACCATGCTGCAAAGAACCATTTGTTGATTTTAAATGATATCAGTAAATCGGCAGCCAGTTTTTCATGGCCTCAAATGTTAAAGTTTCATCAGATTTGCTTTCCTATCCAATCAATAATTAATTGCAATGCATCCGGTGCTATAATTTCTTCGATCTTTTCGTATTCAAGCGGTGAACCGCTTTGGGCTGTTTGAAACATGTGATTTAGACCAGGCATGGTTTTCATGGTGTAATGTTTATTGTGAGCAACCTTTAAGGCCGCTCCAATACCTTTGAGATTCTCTTCTGGTGAACATTGCAAATCCTTGCTTCCGGTGATTGCCAGAACAGGGCATTTGACTTTTTTGAGATAAAGCGTTGGATCGCAGGCCGTGAAATAAGCAATCCAGGGTTTCAAAAGCATTTTTATCGTTGCCTCGGAAACCTCAGGATTAGCTGCACGGATCCGGCTGATTTTTGTTGGGTCATCAATTTTTTCCTGAATGATTGAATAGTAGCTTCTGAACTGTATTACCTGCTCCTCAATGGCATCTGGTGAAGCTCCTGAGGCCTCAGTTAGTTTTCGGGTTTGAAGGAGCAAAAGTTCATCACCGCTTAGTCCTGCACCACCCATCAGAATGATAAAGGAAACATCCTGGCGTGATGAGGCCACCATTGGGGCAATGACTGCCCCTTCACTGTGACCTATTAAGCCTATGTTCTTTTTATCTACTTCTGGTCTGGTTTTCAGGAAATCAATTGCCGCATGGATATCTGATGCAAAGTCTTCTGTGGTTGCAGCAGCATAGTCACCTGATGATTTGCCAACCCCACGCTTATCAGAACGAAGAACAATATAGCCGTTACGGGTCAGGTAATCGGACAGCAAGAGGAAGTGTCCCATTTTGGATCCATTCCGATCATTTTTCCCTGATCCGGCAATAAGGATAACGGCAGGTTTTGGTTGATCCGATTCCGGCATGGTCAGTGTTCCTGCTAAATTGACTCCGGCACTCTTGTTTTCAAAAACCACATCTTCCTCCAGGTAAGGAAACGGACGCTGCGGAGTTTGTGGCCGCACCACAGTTTTAGGTAATTCACTTACAGGAGAAAGAATAAGCGGGAAGCTTTTGCCGGATTGAGTGTACTGACCGTCGATAATCTGTTTCGCCTCATTAACGAAACCCCTGTATTCAATATTACCGGTCTTAAACTGGATAAGGATCGAATCGCCGGTTAAGGCAACCTGATCCATTGGGATATTGAACACTTTCTGCTCGATTATGCTCATGAAGGCTGAGAGTTTGCCGGATTCGTCTTTCTTAATTTCAAACGCAACGCGGAGTTCGAGCTGTTCTGTTGGTTTTATTTTGCCGAGCCAGATGCCGGTAATACCTATAGCGGTAATCGGACAATTTAATCCGAAGGATGCAGCGCTGCCAATCAGGGCGGCGATCAGGATAAGAATTGATTTTTTCATTTTGCTTGGTTTTAGTTGAATGTTATGATTCACCAGCAAAATTATAGGGCGTTTGAGGTGTTGAAAAATCTAATCCACCAGCTATAGGAAAGCTTATTTAAACTGAACGGAATATTATTTGAATTTCAAATCCTTCATTCTCACTTCATCTTCAGGTATTACCTATGTATCGAAATCAACATTAATAACATTTAATCAACACAAAATGAAAAAAATTAGTTTGAGAATCGCACTGGCTGTTGTTATGATCGCAGTCGGAACCCTGGGCCTGCAGGCTCAGAATGTTAATGGAACCGGAACCTGTGGTACCTGTTCAGCAAGTTGCGTAAATGCCAGTCTTCTGACCGATGACCAGAAGGTTATACTGGAAGATCTTTGTGTGGTATTCCAGGCTGACATGGTCATCCTGCAGGCCGAACTGATCGCTGCACCAACTCTTGCTGAGAAACTGGTTATTCGCCAGGAAATGGCATCCCTGCGCACCGAGCACATCGCAGAAGTTAAGGCACTTTTGGTTTCATGGGGAATACCGGTCTCCACTGGTGTTAAAAAGGGCGGTTCGAATACTGGAAATCAAGGTCGCAGAGGAAAGTGATCTGGAGATTTGCTGACTTTGATCAGCGACCAGCTCCAATAAAGCAGAGCGGGCAATGGAACAGAAATGTTCTGGTTGCCCGCTCTCTGCTTTTTGGTTTTCCGGTTTGAATATGTTTGGAGCAGAGGTATTGAATTTCCCTCAGATAAATACTATTGTTAATTAATTATCAATAACTTCGTTTAGGAATTACGCAGTTCCAAAACCAGTAGATGTCAAGCCAATTATCAGTATTACTGATAATTGTAGTTTATTTTATAATGAATAAAATGAAATCGATAATACCATTGGAAAGTCCCACCCTGCATAATAATCATATCCTTGATTTTGTCCCGGCCATGATTTCCTTGATCGATTCTAATTTGGAATATACCTTCGTGAACCAGGAATATGAGAAGACATTCAACATCAAAAGAGAGAATATTATTGGCCAAAAGGTATTCCAAATATTAGGTAAGGAGGCATTCGATGCTGCCAGCCCACACCTTTATAAAGCCCTAAATGGACAAACAAGTACTTTTGAAAACCACCTTCTCAGGAAGGACGGTAACAAACAGTTTTTTAAAATCACTTATACCCCATACTATCTGGAGGATGAAATTGTTGGAGCAATCACACTGGTGATAGATATCACGGATCAAAAGCATAAGGAAGAACAACTAAATGGGTCTGCTGACCTTTATCACTCCATATTTGATACAAATCAGGCAATAAAATTACTCACCGATCCTGACGACGGGAAGATTGTCGATTTCAACCTGGCTGCATCAAACTATTATGGGTACACTCCGGAAGAGTTGAGGACATTGAATTTTAATACGATCCAGGTATTTCAGGGTGAAGAAAATCAGCTGTGGATGTCCAATGGTAAATCCCTTGAAAAATCGAGTTTCGAGTCCCGTCATTGCCTTGCGAGTGGAGAAATCAGGGAAGTGGAGGTTCATCAGAGTCCTTTACAAAAAGACAAGAAGACTTTGGTTTATTCCATAATTCATGATGTAACAAAGCGTAAAAAGTTGGAAGAATCGTTAAAGAAGGTCAGGCAGAATTACGAGGTTTTTTTTAATACAATTGATGACTTTCTTTTTGTTATTGATCAGAATGCTGCCATGATTTATGTCAATGATACAGTAGTAAACAGACTTGAATATCAAAGGGAAGAATTAATTGGACAATCAGTGCTGATGATTCACCCGCCTGAAAGGCGCGAAGAAGTAACGCATATAGTTGAAGCCATGTTAGCCGGCACCCAGGAATTTTGCCCAGTGCCCATTATGACCAGGTCAGGTAAATTGATACCCGTTGAAACCAGAATAAATTACGGCATCTGGGACGAACAACGCGTGATTTTTGGAGTAACAAAAGACATTTCAAAAATCAAATTTTCAGAGGAGAAATTTTCCAAGGCATTTTATATAAATCCTTCGGCTTGTGGTTTGACTGATTTGGAAAGTGGCGTTTATATTGAGGTAAATGATGCCTTTTGCTTACTTTTTGGATATGAGAGAGAAGAGGTCATTGGCAAAACAGCCAGGGAGTTGGGAATTCTAACCCATGAGGGCAGGAAGTCCTTATTAAAAAGTATGAGTGAATCGGGTAAAATTTTAGAATACGAGGCTGATTTGCAGGCGAAGGATGGCAGTATTAGGAATACTATTATTTCTGCAGAGGACGTATATGTTCAAGATCGAAAGTTGAGATATACAGTTGTCAATGATTTGACTGCTAGAAGAGATGCGGATAGGGCATTAAAGGAAAGTGAATTACGACTCAGGCAACTTAACGCCACAAAGGATAAGTTTTTTTCAATCATCGCACATGACCTGAGAAGTCCTTTCGCCAGTATTCTTGGATTTTGCGAGCTCCTGACAGAGGAGGTTCAAAATGAGAATTGTGAAGGTATCAAGGAATACGCAAAAATTATAAGCGATTCCTCCAATCGGGCATTGAATCTATTACAGAATCTTTTGGAGTGGTCGCGTACGCAAACCGGTGCGATTAATTATTCACCTTCAAATTTCGAGATTGCTGATTTGATTGATGAGGTGGTCTGTTTTCTGAGCGATTCTGCTCATCAAAAATCTCTTACAATAACCAAAAAGGACTGCCCTTCACTAAATATTTTAGCAGATAGAGACATGATTGCTGCAGTCCTTCGAAATCTTATATCAAATTCCATAAAATTCACGAATCCTGGTGGCAGGATTGAAATTTCTTTACAGAAATTCCCTGAGGAATTGCGGATAATTATTTCTGACGACGGTGTTGGGATCGATAAAAAGAATTTAGAGAATTTATTCCGGATAGAAAAAAGTTACTCCACAATTGGAACTGCAAATGAACATGGCACAGGCTTGGGATTAATCCTTTGCAAGGAATTTATTGATATTCACGGTGGAACAATATGGGTCGAAAGCGAAAAAGGAGAGGGCAGTAAATTCATTTTTAATATACCGATCAGTATAACATGATTTTTTCAACCCTCTTTTTCTCTGGATTCTGCAGTACAACATAATAGGTGCCAGAAGGCAAATCCAGGTTCATTGAGAACTGTGCAGTATTTATCTGTCCAAATCTGACACATTGACCATCTGATGAGTAGATAAAATACTTGTCGAAGCTGCCAGTGCCCTCCACGTTTATTGAACCGGTAGTTGGATTAGGAAAAATCCGGAATCCTTCATCCTGGATAAAGGTTGCCGAACTGGTTATGATTTGCCTGGAAACTGATGCAATTTCAATGGCCGTACGATCCGATTTTAAATACATACCCCTGAATAACTCAATTTCACTGGCACTCGTGGCTTTAGAAAATAATTCTGCTGTCCAGGGTTCCGGAATGCTCTCATAATGCAGCAAAACTTTTACTGTCGAATTATCGCCTAAATCG
The DNA here is from genome assembly GCA_903919065.1 of uncultured Bacteroidota bacterium. Taxonomy (GTDB): domain Bacteria; phylum Bacteroidota; class Bacteroidia; order Bacteroidales; family UBA12481; genus UBA12481. Next base: position 7,406 of record CAIXHD010000293.1, on the reverse strand, counting down.
GACAGCGGTAATCCATATCGGATAATCTCCTGCCCCAGTCCGTTGAAGTAATCAGCATCCTTGGTTGCCAGCCCTACAATTTTAACGGTATCATAATTGTTATGCGACGAGGCAAATCCCCTTGGTGGTATTCTGTTATCCTTCAGTGGTACATAGGCTTTTTCAAGAATTGTGGTAACCTGGCCGCTGGTATTACCCATGACAAATTCGTAAATCTGCACCTGCTCCTCGCGTGTTATGAGATTGTAATGCGGCTCGAACCGGGTTCGGTCAATGTTGGTCAGTGCTTTTGCACCAGCTTTCCCGGAATGAAAAACCGTATCCTGGCCATTGGTAACAATACATTCCAGATAAGCACGCCGACTGGGATAACCCGATGGGAATTTATGCCCGGCCTTGTTGATCATCCTGACATTTATAAATGCTGAATCCTGGGTTTTTTGAATATCCCCTATGGTCAGATCAATCGTTTGTGTTGTTAAAAAATTGTTTGTCCGGTCGATGGATTTCTGAATCAGGTCAGTTCCGGAATTAAGTTGAAGTTCCGTGTGATTGTCTTTCAATAATTTGAGCATGAACTGGTTACCACCCGTAAGGTTATGAAGCCCGAATGGCTGCCGGCCGGTTATAAAGCCAGGCTGGCTGGCGATAATTACTGATTCAGCTATCCTTGGCATATGACAGGATTGGCAGGAAATCTTCTGTTTGCCGAAATCTGAATTTTCCCACTCCTGATAAATGGCCTGTTCCACAAACGTTGTACCCGTAAATTCATCTTTTTCATTTACAGGATTTGTAATAAGCGTGTGGCAGGATCCACAAAGCCTCGACTCATTTATTTTGGGGGATAGCACCGGTGTAAATCCTGTGTTCATCCTCATCTGATTAATCAGGGGATTGGTAAACGGACCATAAATTTCTTTTGCTGCGTTTAGGTCGAAGTTCCCGGAAAATAGCGGGGAGCTGAATCCGTTAATCTGATGACACAAGGTGCAGGAGATACCATCCTTGCCCATGTTATCGTTCTTAAGATTATCCATGCTATACGGGACTGAAGTGGTGAGCAGGGCATTGATCATTCCCATTGGAGCATGGCACCGGGTACAAACATTTTCAAGAGCACTCTTGTGAGCCGGATTTTCGATTCCTTCCTGTTTCACCTTGGCTTGCCAGAATGGATCCTTGGATGCATTGGCCAGCATAGTGCTTCGCCATGAAGAAACAGGCGAAACATCATTACCCAATTTGTCCCTTGATGCTGTTACATGCGTATCATGGCAGGGCAGGCAGGCCCCCGCGGTTGAGAACCAGGTATTAGACTGTTTTGGCAGAGTCTGGCTTTGGATTTTGAAACTAAAAGTTGTTAATAGAACGATTCCGATAAGGAGAGTAAAATTCCCGGAGAGTTTCATAATTATTATTTTTTCAGAAGATCCATAATCTCTTTTGGTGAAATATTATTGTTGTCGCCAACCTGCCTGATAGTTTGACCCTTTTCCGCGACAATATTATGGGTGCTCAGTAATTTTATTAATTCTTCAACCGTGGTTCCTGATTCTTCTGCTAAATTTTCTACGGTTTTTCTGCCCATCCCTGCACCGGGCTTTTCATTCCCTGATTTTTTTGTCACTTTCTGGTATATTTCTGCAGGTGTTGTATTGTTTTGTTTGGCGATTTCCTGAAGGGATTGCTTATCGGTATTGTCGAACATAATGCCATTGGCCGTAAATTTCCGTGAAAACTCCTCGGTGTTGCCAAGTTTTAATTGATAAGCCAATTCATTGATGGTAAGCAATTCGGCATGTGCAACCGGAGCAGCAGAAGTAACTTGTTCATTTTTCTCCCAGGTGCCAGCAATAAATTCTCCAAAATCTGCAACATATCTGAAAGGAGGTACTGCGTAAATAATCCCAAGGAAGAAGACCAGGGTTAATACAGTTGAAATAGCCAATTCCTTCTTTTTGTTGATCCCTGCTTTGGTTTTCGATTTGAGATAAGACCAAAATGCGGTCCAGTTAACGGTAAAAAGATGGAAGATCGAAAGTACGACAAAGGTATAGGAGAAAACAGCATGAATAGCCGCCCATCCTTCCTTGGTGAATCCGGCAACTTTCCAGTTTACCCAATTCGCATAACGGCCTGCCGGTGAAATGTATAATACTATGCCGGAAACGAAAATGATCAGAAGTGACCACGTTAATCCAAAACTGATGAAGGATCTCCAGTTAAATTTACTTTTCATGTTTGTGCAGTTAAAAATTCACGTTAAGGTCAGTTAAATGTTACCATCTGCATTTGACACCGGAAATGGGAATAACTTGCGCGGCTCATAGGTTTATTCATTAGGATATATCTTAAGTTTACCCTGTGATGATTAGCATGACATGAATTTCGCTGATAAGATTAAGTTCTGTTTTTTCTTTGTCCCGTTTCTGATGAGTACTTCACCAGGAATTGCCGCTAATAATAATCCCTTTGGAAGCGTAAAAAACAGCTCAATCATTTTGCCTCGCAGATTTGGAACATGGGATTCAAAAACTTCTATTTCCATTTCTTTTGTTCGATTACCTGAGGACTGGGTGGAAACTTCCGTTGATGCACCTATGTTGCAGCTGAGTAACAAAATTGGATTACCCTTAGGTTTTACTTTTGAGAGCAGTTTTCAGAGCATTTATGTATCAAATCAATTGAGATTTGGACTCCGGTGGAATGTTGAAATTAGAAAATTCTCGTTTGCTGCCGGTTTAGATGCAGGTATGTTATTTGGAAAAATGGATATAGCCGGTTTCAATAATAAAGCACAAGGTTGGATGTTGTATCCAGCGGCTTCCATCGGTTTTCACACAAAGGAATTAGCCTTTACCATTTCTGCTGAACGTAATACGATTCAGGCACTCACCTTGTCATCGGGGAATGCGGAGACTTCAGGATTCAAAAATTTCAAATCCGGTCAGACCATTTCCATCTATTTGGAGCAAAGACTCTGGAAAAACCATGTCGTGATACTGGGGCTTTTGAATAATTTTCAGAAATTCTACTTTCCTGCCTGGCCGGCTTTTTCCGCTTTTAACCGGCGTTATTATATTCCGCAATTTTATTTAGGGCTGGTTTTATGAATCAACCGGTTACCCGCAGTTCCTGTCGAGCAGTTTTATCAATCCTTTTGATATTATTATTTATCTCCTGTGAAAATCAGACTGATTACACCTTGCAGGTCCCAGATTTTTCCGGCAGTTCAAAACTATTGTACAGTGCCGCGTTATCTGATTCGGCTAAATATTCAATAGAGGGTATTTATAGGGTTACGCGAGGATCAGATGTGTTTGGTGATACATTGGTAATGAAACAGACCAGGGACAAAATCTCTCTCTTTGGCAATAAAAACGGTTGTTATATTATTCTTGATGCAGGAATTATAAATGACCAAATAATTCTGGAGGGATACTGGAGGTATGCACTCAATGATGGAACCGGACTGGTCAGTTTGACTATTATTGATGCAACCCAATTGATTGAAGGTAATACAAAGGTCAACAGTATCACTTTAACAGGAGAATATGGCAATGGAAATTCGATGCCCGGCACGCCGCTAACTATCGAGTTGATTAAAAAATTCAGTAATCAATTACGATCCGATCCTTTTATTATTGGAGCGCACAGAGCCGGCGGAAGAACTTCGGATTTGCTGCCTGCTTCAGAAAATAGCGTTGCCATGATAAAGTATACCGAATACTTTGGATCTACAGGCATCGAAATCGATGTCACTTTAACAAAAGATAAAATTCCGGTTTTATATCACGATAATGATTTGAACATCCGGTTAATCCAAAAAGGGCCATTGTATGGAGCAATACATGATTATACCCTTGCTCAGTTGCGATCGATGGTGAAGCTCATTCATGGTGAAGATATTCCTACGCTTGAAGAAGCATTTGCCACAACGTTAAACGATACAAAACTTAAATTTATATGGATGGATATTAAAGATCCTGAATCCATACCGACTGTCATTCAGCTGCAAAGGAAATACCTTGATTTAGCACGTAATATGGGACGTGATCTCCGCATCTTGATAGGTGTTCCTGTGGAAGAAATTTATCGTGCCTTTAAATCAAATCAGGATTATCAGAATATTCCTTCGCTTTGTGAATTGTCAGCAGATAGCGTAACAGCCCTTAATTCGCAATTCTGGGCATTCAGATGGACGATGGGACTTCAGGAGCCAGAAGTGTTAAGAATGCATGAACAGGGCAGGAAATGCCTTGTTTGGACCCTTGATGTTCCTAAGTTTACTGAAATATATACTACCTGCGGTGGCACGGATGCTACCCGTCGGTTTGATGGCCTGTTAACCAATTACCCGTCTATTTTAGCATACTACCATTATGTCCGGCATAACTTTTAGACAATCTGTCCGATTAGTATTGTTCATGCTGCTTTTGACTTTTCCTATGAAAACCTATTGTCAGGGTCAGGAAAAATCGAGATCGGTAAATTTAATATTGGGTGGCGGGTTAGGACACTTCTTTAATACATTTTCAAATGTCCTCGATGAGGATGTCCGCAACGACCGCCCTTCATTTTATGGAAAATTACTTTGGCAACCTGAATACCGTTTATGTATTGGTATTGAATCGGGATATTATTCTATGTATTCTACAACTCGAATTCAGACAAATGCCGGATCAGAGAAACTAACTTCCAGATTAAAAGTTGTTCCTATATTCCTTTCTATATCAATGAACGTCGTTAACCATTTGGACATTAATTTTGGAACTGGCTGGGTTGATATGGTTTATACTGTTAATCCGGCCCTGTCGAAAGCAGAAAGAGTTATTGGCAAAGCATATAGCATGTCAAACTATACCGCCGGTTTCACCTATTCTTATCCACTGGGGGAAAAAATCAGTTTGGGAACAGAATTCAAGTATTTATATCTGCGAAAAACGGACGACAGCCATGTATCGTTGCTTTTGAATATTACTTATAAAATCCTCAGCTGGAAAATCAAATAATTCATAGTTCTATTTGAATTTCAAATCCATACTACGGTAAGTAATGCCTATGGGGATGAATTGTTTGTTGATCCTTAATCGATGCTTTTCGATAACGTCGATACTGTCTTTATTTACAATGTAAGACTTATGCACACGCACAAACCGTTTGGCTGGCAACATTTCTGAGACTTCAGTCATGCTCAGCAAAGTCATGATTTTTTTCTCTTTGGTATGAAAGGTCATATAATTGCCCGCACCTTCAATATAAAGGATCTGGTCAGTGCGAATCTTATTTACCTGAGTGCCACTCTTTATCAAAATATACTCAGATTGATCAGATGTTGCTGCTGTTTCAGGATGATCCTGCAGCGGTACCTGACCATGTCCGGAATAATCCAGTGCTTTGTTCACGGCTTTCAGGAACCGTTCATATTTTACGGGTTTAAGAAGATAATCAATGGCATCATACTCATAACTCTCGGCTCCGAATTCAGGATAAGCAGTCGTAAATACCACCAATGGCCTGGCTGGCAGTGATTTCAAAAGTTGAATACCAGATAATTCAGGCATATTGATATCCAGAAGCACAAGATCGACGTGATTCTGCATAAGGAATGTCAGTGCTTTGAAGGGATTGGAGAAACCACCTGCGAGTTCCAGGAAAGGAGTTTTGGTGACATAACCCTTGATTAAGTCGAGGGCTAAAGGCTCATCGTCGACCACCATGCATCTCATAATCAAATTAATTCAGGTTAATTTTCAAATCCACTGAAAAAAGTTGTTCCTGATCCGAAATATCTAACTGGTACTTTCCCGGATAAATCAATGACAGTCTTTTTTTTACATTTTCAAGTCCGATACCAGAATCCGTTCGGGACACCTGATCGTGCCCTAAAAAACGGCTGTTCTCTACTTTAAAATCCAAATTATTCTCACTCACATCAAGCTGTATCCTGATTTCCGATCTGCAATCGAACTTAATGCCATATTTAAAGGCGTTTTCAACAAAAGGGATAAGTATCAGGGGAGCAATCACAGACCGGTCGTAATTCCCCGATGTTTCAAAAATGACGGAAACCGGGATTTCGGACGAAAACCTCATTTTCTGAAGATTGATATAGTCATGCAGGTAATTAATCTCTTTCTGAATCTCTACTTTATCGTTATTGCTGTCATAAAGCATATACCTCATCAGGCTTGCCAGTTTTTCTATAATATTTGCCGTGTTCTCATCGCCGGTGCTTGTTGCGCTGGAAAATGCCATGTTCAGCACATTGAAAAGAAAATGAGGGTTTATCTGGGCCTTCAGAAAATTCAGTTCAGCAGTCAATTTTTCCTCTTTCAGCTTTTGTTTCATGCGCTCATTCCGGAGCCAGTTTTTGGTAAAACCATAAGCCAGCGCAATCGACATAAAAATGACATTCAAAGAGAAATTGATCAGAAGCTGCGAGGAAAAACTCTCTTCAGCGCTCGAAAACAGAGTCGAAAAAAATGCATAGTCAAGCAAAGTCTCAACCAGTGTTAACCCGATCAGCAATCCGCACAATTGAAAGAAAAAGGCGATAGCTTTTCGCCTGGCCGAGAACCTCGGGATTAGTAGGAGTGCAGTGACATAGAACAGCAATACATTAATAAGAGTGCCGGTAATCAATGGATAAAGGAACGAGCCTTCAGACTTGTGAAATACTCCAATGGTTTTGATGCCGGTAGCAACGAGAATGAATCCTGAAATCCAGATGATGGCATGAATAACCGGTTCGATCAATCTCTTCATTAAATGAAGTAATTGGTAATTAACCAAAGGTAGGAACTTCTTCCGGGTATGGCAAGATCATTTTAGAGAACCGTTTTCATCCATCATTGACAGAAAAAAATAGTTAACCGAAATCAATAAATAAGTTGTCCGGAATCAAGACTTATACTGTAATGCTAAAGGCTTAATTTCTTTACCGATCCGATATTGCGGGGTAATTTTGCCATGTAAATTTTAAAACATGTGGTTAAAGCTACCTCCAGTATTCAGACCAAAGACCAGGTAACCAAAATCCTGAACCAGGAGTTCTCAATCGCAGTTACAGCCAATTTATGAACCTTTATAATCATTTAGCATGAAAACAACATTGATTATTTCTTTGATCATCATCGGCAGTTTAGCAGCACTGGTGCTTTTTGCACGAGCTAAGATGAAAAATACCCCATCTGTGGAAAATCATAATGACATTCTTATACTGACAGATAAAAATTTTCAATTTCAAACGAAAGACAAAATTGTTCTGGTTGATTTCTGGGCCAGCTGGTGCGCACCTTGCCGTATGATGGCCCCGGTTTTAAATGATTTAGCTGGTGAGCTTCCTGAAGATGCTTTTGTAGGTAAAGTGAATGTCGAAGAATATCAGTCACTAGCCCAAC
>CAIXHD010000292.1 GCA_903919065.1 uncultured Bacteroidota bacterium | reverse complement strand
TGGTCAGGTACCTGATCGAAAACAACCTCATCCCCTCCATTCAAAACGATATGGAAATGTTCGTTTACGGACATGGAGTGTACCAGGCACCAACTCCTGGGGTGGCCGGTCCGGTCGTCTCGTGCATGGATGGTCTCATCAAACTGCTTCAGACAGGTGTGGATGCCTCTACAATTAATTCGGTCAATATTGGGCCTCTGGACAAGGATTCGATCTTCGACCAGGTGGAAGCCTTCATCGATGGTATTTCGGAAATCTACCAGAATGAAGCCATGGACGTTTGCATGAGCCAGACCTGGTACAAGCATTACCTCCGGGATAAGCGCGTGAGCGGGTTCTACACGAAATTCTCCGACAAGGAAATCGATAACGGAATTGACTTCACCGTTCAGAAGGTCAAAGCTCTTCCTTCCCTGAATAACTCCAATGTTATTTTCGCCACCCCGAAAGCAAACTTGCTGCACCTGACCAAGAAATCTGCCAACATGACCAAGTTTGACATTCAGGAATCCAAACGTACCGTCAGTATTTTAACTGACTGGTGGGAAGGTCTCGGATTCGGAATGAATGCTGCCGTTTGGACCAATCTCCAGAAAACCGGCAGCGGCTCTGTTTAATCTGAAATATTCACGCTCAAAACTCTAAAAAATGGATTTTGCAGATATAGGAAAATTGCTCACCGATGGTAAAAACCTCGGTGGGCTCGCCAACCGGATATATTTCGGACTTTGGAACGATGTCGCTGCCTGGCCTAGCGATCCGTCAGACCCTCTTACTATCGAGCTGGCCGGAGCACAAACGGGTGACCTGGTTATGAAAGCCGGCAAACGGATGTTTGAACTCTATACCACTGAAGATGCCGCCAAACTCGACATCAACGTGATCGGGGAAGAAGCCGGGAAAGGTTACGAACTCCTGTTGCATGTATTCGCACCAGGACTTCACAAAAAGCTTCTGGGGTTCATGAACGCAACCAAGAACGAGGATCTGGTTATGATTGCCCAGGATAGCGCCGGTCAGAATTACCTGATGGGATGTGCCATTCGCTCGGCCAAATTCTCGGCTAGTGATGGATCCGGTACTGGTTCCACAACCGATGGAAGGCGCGGTCTGGGAATGACATTCGCATACCGGTCGGCCAACCTGTACGTTTATTCCGGTAATATCCCGCTCACCGAAGCGATAGGATCAGTATGATCTGGACTGACTATTTCACCCTCATAAAAGTTCTGCCGGGGCGTATTGTTACGCCCCGGTTTGGAACTTTGGATTTCTCGGATCCTCATCTGCCGGTGGAAAAATTGCAGGCTTTGTTTGAGGATGATTTCCCGTACTTGAAGATCACACCCCAGGGAATGGAAGCTCTTTATCCCATTCCCCCTCTTGCCAAACTCCCCTCTAAAAAGGTTGAACCGCCCATCCCGGCAAGGAAACCCGTAAAACGAAAAGCGTAGTTTTCTTTTTTCATAGGTTTTGCATTTTATTGGAAGCCCCCGATGAAAAGGGGGCTTTTGCGTTGGTCAAATAGATTTTTCAGTCTATTTTATATTCATACTTTTACACACGGAATTTTAGCAGACAGCCTGTTTATAAATAATTTAGTACATTTATTATTGCAAGGTTGAAAATGCCATGTAAGATTCAACGATTTAAGTTTTATTATGTATGAAATCACCCCCCCCCACATCACAATCATCTGATAATGTGATAGTTGTATCTTCTGAGAAATCCAAAAGCAAAAGAGCGGGCAAATCAGAAACCAGCGACTTCCCCATAGTTGGTATCGGCGCTTCAGCGGGCGGGTTGGAAGCACTGGAACAATTCTTTAGCAATATGGCCAAAGACAGTGGGATGGCATTTGTGGTGATTCAGCACCTCGATCCCAATCACGTGGGCATCATGCCCGAGCTATTGCAGCGAATTACCCTGATGAAGGTAATTCAAGCGACTGACCATCTTAGAGTTAAGCCAAACTGCGTGTACGTGATCCCTCCCAACAAGAGCCTCTCTCTTTTGAACGGAGACCTTCATCTGTTCGATCCGGTTGAAACGCGGGGCCTGCGCTTGCCGGTGGATATTTTCTTCCGCTCACTGGCCCTCGACAGGCAGGAAAAGAGCATCGGTATCATCCTTTCAGGCATGGGCTCCGATGGCAGTTTGGGATTGAAAGCTATCAAAGAAAAAAACGGGATTGTGGCCGTACAGGACCCGGCGTCGGCCAAATTCGATGGCATGCCGCGAAGCGCCATTGAAGCTGTTGTGCAGATATTGTTGCGCTAGCGGATGAATTGCCCGCCAGGCTGATCGATTTTCTTAAGATTATTCCGGCAATTAAACCCGGACCGGATTTAGACCCTAAATACAAAAGCAACCTCGATAAAATTATC
>CAIXHD010000291.1 GCA_903919065.1 uncultured Bacteroidota bacterium | reverse complement strand
GCGCCGGTGAAGGCAATATTATTGAAGGTACACGAACCTATATTTCCAGCACTGGCACCATTAAAGGTTACCGTGCTTGAGCCGGCGGTGAAAGTTCCGCTGTTGCTCCAGTCGCCGCCCACATTGTATGAACCGTCCCCGTTTAAAGTCCCGGCATTGGTAACTCCACCGCTCAGGGTGAGGGTGCCGTTATTGGTAAAGGTACCGCTGGTGTTGCTCAGTGAGCCTCCGCTTACTACCAGACCGGATTTTATCGTAATAGATATTCCCTTATTGCTTATGACCTGGGCAGAGGCACCGCCCAAAACACATCCCCAGAGAAGGAATGGAATAATTGTTTTATATGGCCATAAAGCTTTCATCACTAACGGATGTTTTCAAAAAGCGACAAAGCAGAGCTTTGGGAAGGTTAAGTCATTTGAAGTATGGAATTTTATAAGTTCGTAAGTTTATCAGGTATGTTTCAATGGTATTCTTGCGCCATTCCTCATTCCAGAAACTGTTAAGGGTCTCCAGTTGCGGTTTGTCGTCGGTCAACACAATCGCATCCTTTAGGTCTATTTTGGCATCGGTAATTAAATCCGCATGCTTATGTGGCATAATCTGGCAGCACGAAGTCAGTCTGCTGTCATCAATTGAATCAAAATCCAATTTGGAAAGTGAGGCAATAAAATGTAAATCACCTGATTCTTCTTTAATAGCTGAGGAATAATAATTGACTGAGAATCCTGACTCCAGCAAGGTTCTGTAAATAGACCTTGCCGATCTTCCGTGCTCACCTTTCAGGTATCCCTGAAAATTTATCAGGACCAATGCATCAGGATTAACAGCTTTTTTCAATTCAGCAAAAGATTCCATAGTGAATAGATGATAGGGCTGCGATTCGCCATTCAATACATCGGCGATCACTATATCGTATTTCTCTTTTGTGTTCCTCAAGTAATGTCGGCCATCATCAATGGTGATATTTATGCTGTCAGGCGTAAAAGCGAAGTATTTTTGAGCTACATAAGGCATACGCTCATCAATTTCCACGATATCCAGTCGGAATCCCATTCTTTTGAGCTCCATAGCAATAGAGCCTCCACCCATGCCAATCAGCAAAGCTTTACTACCTCTTGGCTTGATGCTTGCCAGCGTTGCGAGCCGATGTGGGTAGGACCAACCAGATGCCGGCATCACCGCCACATTGGTTTGAGTCTGTGGTATCTGATTAATGAAAAGCAACCGGAAGACGCGGTTGGTTTCCGGATGAGGATTATCCAGCACACTCACCTGACCGAGAATCCCTTCGCTTCGGTAAAGGAATTTTAACTGCATATTGGGATCCCGAAATAATTTGGCTGCTGAAAGAAGAATCAGAAGCAATAAGAACAATCCAGACCCAAGCCAGATTTTATATTTCCGTTGAACAATAAATAGAATCACAGTCATCGATCCCAGGAGTGCAGCAGTAAGGAATATCGATTTTCTGATACCCCATTCCGGCAGAAAATAGAAACCCATTAGCAGGGTCATGATGATACCACCCACCGTAGAAACTGCATAAATAGTTCCGGCAGTCTTTCCAGTTCCTTTCAGCTCTGTATTGTTCAGTTGTATCAGGGTAGGTGAAACCATGCCCATACAAATAAGAGGGAGCAACATAAAACCCATGGATGAGAGTAAGGCTCCCATCCGAATTCCAAGGCCATTGGTTGCGGGCATAATTCTTAATGCCAATGCAGGCATCAGTACAATCAATAGAGCTCCCAAGAGTAAAATCCCAAAAAGAAGTTTTTGGCCTGAAAAACGGTAGGTCGCCCATCCGCCAAGGAAATAACCTGTTGTAAGGCCACCCAAGGTTACTGCAAGTACAGCAGCCCAAACATACAGTGAAGTACCGTAGAACGGGGCGATCATCTTGGCGCCAGCCAATTCAATGGCCATTACGCAGGCACCTTCGATGAAGGCGATTAAGAAATAAAATCCTCTAAATTCCTTCATGATCTGTTTCGAATAAAGTGTCTGTTCAATTTTATGGCATTTGAATCCGATGAATCGTACTGCAGATTATTTGTACTCATAAATGATGATAACGCCAGCCTTTCCAGCTCCCCCAACAGCAGCAGAAGAACTACTAAAAGATCCTCCTCCAAAAATAGAACTTGCACCACCACCTCCAGAGCCATAGCCTGTTCCTGCATTACCAGTTGTTACTGTTGATAATGCGGATGCAGCAGCATCAGATGTCACTATTGAATTTCCTCCAGATCCATAAGGAGTTGAGCCTCCTTGTCCGGAGTTACTAGTTGCTGCATTGTTTGTTACCATACCATAACCACCACCCATGCCGGAACCATATAACAAATTTGCTGGTGAACCAGTTGCTGAACTGGTACCTCCAGCTCCTCCGCCGATCGCAGCAACCTTTGCTGCAGTTTGTGAAGATGGACCACCAGAACCACCATTAGCTTGATAGGTAACTGTATTTATTATTATCGATGTTGCTCCACCTGGCGTTCCGGTTCCACTAGATGTACCGGCAATACCCCCACCACCTCCAGCACCTATAGTAACATCATATGTTGTTGTTGGGGAAACTGCCGCATAAGCTATTAAGTATGCTCCACTGCCACCGCCACCGCCTATACTTCCCATTTTTTGATTTGTACATGCGGTTGAGGCACCACCTCCACCTCCTCCTCCCACTAATATAAACCTAATGCTGTTAACGTTAGCCGGAGGAGTATATGATGTGCCTGCTGTTAGAACTTTCATGGTAACAAATCCTGTGCCTGGAGTTACCCAGGTTGGTAAAGCGGCATTACCGCCTGATGTAAGAACCTGGCCACTTGTTCCAGCACCCGCATTTTGGAATGCACCGGTAGCAGTTGTACCGCCAGTTATTACTCCATAGGCAGTTGTTGTCGCGATGCCAGTACCTCCATTAGCAACTGCAACCGTTCCAGTCACATTGGCTGCATTTCCACTTATATTGCCCGAAACATCACTACCGGAAAGTGTGCTCAATGAGGCATTTGTTCCATCGCTTCTCAAATATTTACCACTTGACTGACTTCCCGTCAATGCATTTATAGCTGCCTGTTGAGAAGTTTGGCCTGTCCCGCCATTTGCAATAGCAACTGTTCCCGTGACATTGGCAGCGCTGCCAGTTGTATTTTGATTCAGTGTAGGAACATCAGCAGCTTGAATGGCACTCAGTTTAGCATCGGTTCCATCACTCCTTAGATACTTTCCACTTTCCTGAGTACCGGTTATTGCATTAATAGCAGCTTGTTGTGTAGTTGCTCCCGTTCCTCCATTGGCAACAGCAACCGTTCCTGTGACATTAGCTGCTGTACCCGTTGTATTCTGATTGAGCGTTGGAAAATCACCTGCAACAGCTATCGAAGGCACACCAGTTGTGGTGGTATTTTTTAGAATTCCAGTGGATAATCCACCTAAGGAGACCCCGTTAATTTTCCCAACAACAGTTGAACTTTGTCCTCCAGTAACATCGCCAGACAGCGAACCTGAAAAATTGGTGGCTGTTCCACTGGTAATATCGGAGGTTAAAGCAACTGTTCCTGTTGCAGCCGGAAGAGTTATGGTGTAATCTGATGCAGAACTGTTTGCGGTTGACAAAGTT
>CAIXHD010000290.1 GCA_903919065.1 uncultured Bacteroidota bacterium | reverse complement strand
CAATATCCGCCGTATCCGCCATAACCGCCTGTATAATAGGTTGTGGGAGGAACATAGCTTTCAGTTTTATCTGCTCCCTTGTAGATGAACAGCAATATCCCATCAACGCCGAGACTATCGCATTTATGTTTAATTACATCGATCGGATACTTGATGGTTGGATTCAGAAAATCAAGGGAGCCAACCGATTTGAGGCCCCTGCTGGTGAAATATGATACCATTGATTTTTCAAATGGTTTCATGAATTCAATTTTTTCAAACAATGGCATGATCGCCACTTTTGAGACCTGGGTACTGTTTGCCGGATCCTTCCATGAGGTAAGTGTCACTGGCGCGCCGCATGAGGTTAGCAGGAATGCCCCTGCTGCAACAAAAAGTGCAAGAATTATTCTGTTCATTTTCATAATATTTTTAAGATTTAAAGATCAAGCTTTGCAAATATATTAAAAAGAAACATCCATTAACGTATTTGTGTTTTTGATACAGCCATATTGGTTTGAAGTGTTCAGAAATGAAATCCGAGCTGTATGCTATAACGGAATCCGGTGGATATCCTGGCATTCGACCCTGAAAAAGTGGCGGTTTGCCCCCCGAAAAGGTAACCAAGAACAGGGAATCGGTCTATAAGCTGCCTTGCCAGATCCTCATCAATTTGTTCAAGCTCCGATTTATCCAGGTCCCCGGTTAGTTCAAGTTTCTTGTAATACATGCTTAATGAAGGGCCTAACATCAGCAGATCAACCGAGAACCGCTTCCAGAAAATAAACTGGTATCCTAATTCAAGGTCATGAACGATCTTAAAACCAAAACATCGGCAGGAACGAGTCTCCTAATGCCTCCGGTCACTAGTGTCACGTCACAATTAATATGACGTAATTATAATAATTTCGTATCTTAGCCGAAAAAAGGCTATGACTACATATAAGGTTACTCTTACAAAGGAAGAACGAGATCAATTGACTGAAATGACCAGGACTGGGACACATGCTGCAAGGAAGATTATTCATGCCTTGATTCTCCTAAATGTTGATCGTGGTTCCCATATTGAAAGCCAGATTAATGAAGATATCTGTAAGGTGTTGAAAATCGGGATGCGAACCATTGATCGGGTTAAAAAGCGTTTTGTAGAGGAAGGACTTGAAGCGGCTTTAAAAATGGCGCCTACTTCCCGCATATATGACAAATTGGTAGATGGGGATATGGAAGCCCACCTAATTGCATTGGCTTGCGGTGAACCACCCAAGGGGTTTGCGCGTTGGTCTTTGCGATTATTGGCAGACAAGTTGGTAGAACTTCGGTTTACCGATGGTATTTCATACGAAACGGTACGTCGAACGCTAAAAAAAACGAACTTAAGCCTTGGAAAGTAGTAGGTTGGGTTATACCGGCCAAGGAAAACGGAGAATTTGTTGCAGCCATGGAAAAAGTTTTGGATGTGTATAAGAGACCTTATAATCCAATGCGACCAGTAGTATGCATGGATGAATCACCAAAACAATTGATTGGAGAGACCCGTGTGCCCATACCTATGAGCAAAGGTCAAGACCGTAAATGTGATTATGAATACGAACGTTTAGGCGTTTGTAATATCTTTCTCGCAAATGAACCATTGGCCGGATTCCGCACCGTGAAAATCACGGATAAAAAATGCAAGGTTGATTGGGCTGAGTTTATCAAAGAAATCGCTGACGAACATTATCCCGAAGCTGAATTGATTACCTTGGTCATGGACAATCTCGGCACTCATACACCGGGTGCGTTTTATGAGCGATTTGAACCGGCAGAAGCCAAACGCATACTGGATCGGTTTGAGTTTGTGTTTACTCCGAAACATGGAAGTTGGCTGGACATGGCTGAGATTGAACTAAACGTATTGAATAATCAATGTTTAGGACGGAGAATAGACTCAATTGAAAAAGTCCGGGATGAGGTTGAAGCCTGGGAGAAGTCTCGTAATGGCCTCGAAAAGAAAATCAACTGGCAGTTCACCACGGACAAAGCTCGAATCAAACTGAGAAAGCTTTATCCGTCATATGATAGTTGACATGACACTAGCACCATCAATGCCTTTTCAAAAATATCGTTCCGCTCGTTAATTAAAGCGCACATGCTTTGAAGTGATTCCCTGATTTGAAATTCATTGTCCAGCGGGCGGTAATTGGTTCCAGTGATTCCGACTCTTCGTTTCCGGATATTCCGGGCAACATTCAGGTCTTTG
>CAIXHD010000289.1 GCA_903919065.1 uncultured Bacteroidota bacterium | reverse complement strand
ATACAATCTATTCTCCAGACTATCACCAATGCACATTTGTTCAAATGCGTCATTCGATAACGCACCAAATTCAACTTTAGAGCCATCGCTCAGTATGGCCTTTACCGACAGCAAATGATCGCGGGTACTCCCGTAAAGTATGGAATGTGAGCCGCATGCATTGTTACCAACCATACCGCCTATCATGCAACGGTTTGAGGTAGAAGTTTCAGGTCCGAAAAACAGATTGTCAGGTTCAAGGTATTTGTTCAATGGAGATTTTATGATTACGTGCGAAGTTTACTAGCTGAATGATGTCAGCATCGTTTTTGGGATAGGCCACCGCCAAAGGCTCTTCCTTGTAGGCCGACGCATCGGTCGAGTAGATGACACGATGAATCGGGTCGATGAATAAATCGCCTGACAAAGAAGATTTTAATCGCTCGAAATCTTCACCTGCAATCATTGCTTTCTGTTTTATTATTTGAAGAGAGGTTCCATCATTTTTCCGTTTAGTTCTTTCCATTTTGGAAACAGCTCATTGAATTTGTCTGGATTTTTTTTGATCAGGTTATTCCTTTCTCCAAGATCTTCTGCCAGGTTATATAGTTCCCATTCCGGTTGCTGGCTGTTTGATTTACTGCTGAAAATTTTCCAGTTCCCTTCGCGAAAGGCTGTCAATCCATTTTGACGCCAATATAAAGACTGATGTGGGTGACCGGATTTCTCGCCTTTGATGTAGGGCAACAAATTCACTCCATCTATATCCGGTGGGGATTCCGCTCCTGTGGCTGCAGCGACTGTAGGCATGATATCCAGCGATATTACAGGGTTTTCGTAGGTCTTTCCGGAGGGAATCTGGCCTTTCCATTGAATCATAAATGGTACCCTGATCCCGCCTTCATACAAGTTTCCTTTTTCGCCACGCAGAGGTAAATTACTGGATGTCAGTTCTCTCGTCGGACCGCCATTGTCGCTTAAGAAAATGATTATCGTATTTTCCTCCAAGCCGGATTCTTTTAGTTTTTGAATGATGCGGCCAATACCACGATCCATGTTCATGAGCATGCCTGCAAATATCCTCCGCTGGATATCTTCGATACTTGAAAGTCCGGCCAAATCTTCATTTTTTGCCTGCATCGGACTGTGAACTGAATTGAACGCGACTTCGAGAAAAAACGGTTGATCTTTCTTTCGGTCAATAAAACTGATCGCTTCTCTGGCAAAGGCTTCAGTCAGGTAGCTGCTTTCTTCAACAGGCTGGCTGCCTTGCAGAATTGGATTATTGGCATCATAAGGAGGTTCATCATATCCCATCGCAGTATAATAGACCGTATTACCTTTAATCCACCTGCCTTTGGACCCATCAGGAAGGGTTAGGCGCCTATACATTGAAGTTACCTCTTTCCAGGTAGGATAGGCATAAGAATGGCCTTCGTGCAGGAAGCCGAAGAATTCATCAAATCCACGGCGCATCGGATGATATTTTGCGGTGCCTCCAAGGTGCCATTTCCCTATAACCGCAGTTGCATAACCATTGTTGTGCAGGATCTCAGCCATGGTTTTCTGATCGGTGGGCAATCCATAACCGGGATCATCATTTTTGGCCCCGATCGGATTGTTTTCATAACCAAACCTGGTCTGATATTTTCCTGTCAGGATCCCAGCCCTGGACGGACTGCAGTTTGGAGCACTGACATACCCCGAAGTAAACCGGATTCCATTTTTCGCAATGGCATCGATGTTTGGCGTCGGAATTTGCGGATTTCCCTGACACCCCAACTCTCCATAGCCCAAATCATCTGCTATGATCAGCAAGATATTTGGTCTTGCTGAAGCGGGCTTTTCAGTAGATGCCTGAATGCAGGTTGGAACAACCATCCCCGGAATGCCTAAAATCCAAATAAATGCTTTCAAATTATACGATTTTTATCTTTTATCCTGCACACGTTTTTCATATTCCTGAATATTGGCAATCATGTCTGTTCCGATAGGTACATTCATTTTCAGGCAATAATAATCCCAGACGGCATTCCATGGCAATGTTTTTGCCTCGTCGAGCAAAGCAAGACGTTCAAAATACTGAACATTGTCTTCGTAAGCCCGGAGTTGCGTAATGGGTTCTAAGAGAGCCATTAACAATGCTTTCTGAGCAGCCCTTGTTCCTGT
>CAIXHD010000288.1 GCA_903919065.1 uncultured Bacteroidota bacterium | reverse complement strand
CGGGGTGCAGTAGAGCCGGTCTCCATCAATGATCAGGTTGTCAGCAAATCCCCAGTTCTTGTTCTTTCCCCGATATTCTGTCAGCAAATCTTTTTCCCAGATTATTTTGCCATCATTGGCGTCGAAGCAATACAAAACTCCATAGCCATTGATCACATAGCCATACCCGTCGTAAATGGTTGGTGTTGATCTGATACCGGGAAAACTGACCATCCAATCCTTGCCCAATGGTTTCCTCCATAAGAGGCTTCCATTATGATTAAAGCTGAAGACAAAGCTGGTGCTGTCGATGGTTCCAACCGTAAAAATACGATCTGATGTTACTGCAGCCGACGAAAATCCGGAGCCCAGACTGTCGTATCTCCACACTAATTCCGGCCCTCCGGCAGGCCATGAGGAGAGAAGGTTTTTTTCGTGGTAGATGCCATCCCGGTTTGGCCCCCTCCAACCCGTAGGAGGCTCTGTCAAAGCACTGGTGGTGATAATTTCACCCTTACCCTGTGCCTTACCTTCCAAAATGGAGCAAATCAGTAGAATAATGGTTGCTGCAATTATAAGTGGTGCTTTCATTTTGATCTTTTAATTGATTTCCAGTCAGCAAAATGGTTTAGTTCTTGACAAACCTCCTGACGGAGATATTGTCAGTGGATGAGAGAGTGATGGTATAGATACCAGGTGAAAGGTTCGTGAGATCGGCTTTGACCTGGTGATTGCCTTCTGAAAATCCCTGGTCTAAAAGCTTTACTGCTCGCCTGCCAAGCATATCTGTTATAACCAGACCGACCTTCCCCGACTTTGGCAGAAAAAACTCAAACTGTGCAAAGTCTTTAACCGGATTTGGCCAGATGTTCTTCAGCTCGCATTGATTGAGAATCCATCCCTGGTCGGGTATTTCTGTGGCAATTGATTTCCTGATTATTTTCGGGCTGAAATCATTTTTTGCGTTCCTGGAAATATTGGTCTGATATTTTCCATTGTCGTCCATCTGATAGATTTCCTGATTGCCAAAACGGCCGGTCTGGAAGAATATCGATGTTCCGTCGGCCGCCCAGGTTGGACTTTTGCTTACCTTACCTGCAAGAGTTAGCTGAATATCTCCGGTTCCATTTGCATTAATTAAGTGAATCTCACTGTCGCTGCCATCAGTCGAGAGCAGAGTATAAGCTATCCTGCTGCCATCAGGCGATAAGCGTGCATCCATTTTATCGGTTTCTGATCGTGTAATCTGTAAAAGATTATTGCCATCAGTTTCGAACATATAGATTTCTGAGTGGCCCGTTCGTCTGCTGCAGAAAATTATAGCCGAGCCATCATTAGTCCATACGGGTCCACTGCCTTCCCCAGCAGCGGAAAATAATTGATAGCCTGATCCATCGGAACCCACTGAGCCAATTTTTCCCTCATCTGAAAAGGCATCTTCCGAAACGGTAAAAAGAATTTTACTGCCATCCGTTGACCAGTCTGGTTTACCCAGCTGTAATCCGGTTTCGGTGATCTTCTGAATATTGCTGCCATCGGAGTTCATGGTATACAACTCAAAGTTCCCACCTGCATCAGAAATAAATGCAATCTTTTTCCCATCATTTGACCAGGTAGGATCAATATCTGTATATAAATTGTTAGTCAGTCTTTTCAATACAGACCCATCCTGGAACATGCTGTAGATTTCAGCATTGCCGTCGCGGTCGGAACAGAATATTAACCGATTTGACGTATCCGGTTCAATTGGCCTCATCTGGTCGATAAAGGATGCGCTAACCCAATATGGATTGTAGCCCTGGTCGGCTGAAGATGCTTTTGCTGTATTAAAAAACAGGTATTTACCATCCGGAGATACCCTTGGAAACCCATCTTCCTGGTTTGAATTTATCCAGGTGCCAAGGTTAACTGATTGCGTCCATCCACCATCTCTCTTACTGAATGAAATATAGAGGTCGTGCAATCCTGATCCTCCCGGACGTTTGGACATAAATATGAGATACTCCTCATCAGGATCGATAAAAGCGCAGCCTTCACCCGAAGTTGAATTAACCTGATCTGGCAGTCGCTCCGGCAGTAAGTATTGACCGTTAACCCAACGGCATCGGTAAACATCGCCATCGACGGGATTCGTTGCGAGCTCGAAATAGAGGTTCTTATTATTGGCTATGGTCAGATTCCAGCCCATGTTGGGCACAGTCATAAGATGTTGGGCAACGGACCAACTGCCGTCAGCCTGCCTGACAGTAAAGTTTATACCCGGACCATCCAGCCGTTGTGAATAGAAGTAAAGTGTATCGCCATTCGGTGAATATGCGGGGCTGTTCTCGATGAATGTTTGGTTGCCAAAGGGAGCAGGCACGGGAATCGACCAGGCATTATTTACCAGATGACTGTACCATATTTCCGCCCGGTCCACCTGTTCCATGTATTTGACAAAGAACATCTCTTTTAAATCGGGGGAGAATGTCGGGGATCCGTGCCACATCCATACCCCGTTTACAGCCAGCATCTGAAGATTATCGGGCGGGAATCTTTTTACTGTTCCCTGGGGAGGTATCTGTCCAAGGTATTTGTTGACAGATTGCGAGAATGCCGATTGCATTCCGAAAAGGCAGAATGCAATTTGAAACGCGCAGACGGAAATTAGAATTTTTCTCATAGCCTATCGATTTATTGAATCAATAATCGAAAGGTATAACGAGTGAAAATTAATCTGATAAGCTGTTTAACCGTTGGTCGTTTTGACTTTACGGATTAACTCAAAGCCTGCTCATGTGTGTCAGAAAAAGGTCTCTTCTGGTTCGGGAGATTGGAACCTGCGATCCGTCAATCATCTCAATAGCGCCGCCATCAGCCCGGATGTATTTTTTAACGTGCTCAAGATTAATGAGATGTGAATTATGGGATCTAAAAAAATTCCGATCATTAAGAAGATCCTGATACTCTTTTAAATTTTTTGAAACCAGGATCTTCCTTTTACCGGTCAGGAAGAACCATGAATAGCTCCGGTCGGCCTCTATTCGGATTATTTCTTTCGTACTTAGGTATTCCATGCCCTCCGAAGTTGGGATGGCAAGCTTTGCAGGAGAGGCGGAATTCAGGTTTTCCAGCAGCATCTCAAAATTCCGGTCTGGGATAGAAGGCGACGACCGCTTCTCGGCCACCTTTTCAATGGCAAGTATAAATTCGTTGATATTGATCGGTTTGAGGATATAATCCACCGCACTGAACTTTATTGCTTTTATGGCATAATGGTTGAATGCTGTGATGAATATTACATCAAACGTCTTTTCGGGAAACTGTGCGAGCAGGTCGAATCCACTGCCATGAGGCATTTCCACATCAAGCAGCACCAGGTCGGGATGGTTTTCATTAATCACCTTTATTCCATCCATGGCATTATTTGCTTTACCGATGACATCAAGTGCGGGGCAATACTCACGGATGATCGAATGAATGAAATTCACTGCATCCGGCTCATCATCGATGATAATCGTTCTCAGTTTTGCTTTCATGTCAGTATCGGAATATGAATTTCCACACGGGTCCCCAAGGCTTTCCCCTCATCATCCTTTAGATCAGTGTATATGGTTTTCAAACTTTTCCCATAGAATGCGTTGACCAGCTTGAGCCGCGACTCAGTAATGCGGGTACCCAGTGAATTATGATTATGCTGTTTTTTCAGATTGATTTCCCTCGATGCTTCTCTTCCAATTCCATTGTCCTCAATGATGCACGAAAGATGATCTGATTGCAGATTCAGGGTTATGGAAACCAGGCCTTTCTGTTCCCTCATCATGAGTCCGTGACAGATGGCATTTTCAACAAATGGCTGGATAAGCATGGTCGGGATCTTGTACATTAATGGATCAATTTCCTCATCAACAGTGATCTGGTAGTCGAATTTGTCCCTGAATCTTATCGATTCAAGCTCCAGGTATAACTGAAGGGCGTCAAGTTCATCACGAATCGGAATGGCAGTATGTTGGGAATTTTCAAGAATCTTTCTCATCAGCATGGAAAACTTTGTCAGATAATTATTCGTAGCAAGTTTGTCATGCTTGTACATGTAATATTGTATGGAGTTCAGGGTGTTGAAAATGAAATGCGGATTCATCTGCTGGCGCAAATTAGCCTGAGTAACTTCCAAAATCTTTTGATCCATCTCACTGATCCTCCGTTTGGCTTTCAGCTGGGCCTGTCGGAGCAGTAAAATCCCAATGGTCAGTGAAAGTAGAAGAAATCCTGCGAACCCATAAATAGCGAGACGTTGATTTTTTAGCTTGAGCGATAACAGCTGCAACTCTTTTTCCTTGGTGTCGGCATCAAATTCCGTACGCGCCTTTGCCAGTCCTTCAGAATAATTCTGGCTGCCCAATGAATCGCTGTATTGCTTGTAGTTCAGCAGATATTCATAAGCATTTTTATATTCACCGATGCCGTACGCCATCAGACTCATATCATTATAGATCCATGACAGAGTGTACCAGTCTCGGTTCAGTTCAGCATATTCCAAACCTTTTTTCCAGGCAGCATTTGCCTTTGCGTACTCTTTCATATCACGGTAAATGGTTCCGATATTTCCTAAGGAATTGGCTATGGTGGAGTATCTTTTTATCGGAAGGCTAAATTTCAACGAACGGATGTAATAATTGAGCGAGGAATCCAGTTTCTTCTCGAGGTAAAAGTTCCAGCCAAGGTTGGTGAGTGCGTACGAGATACGGGTGGAATCTTT
>CAIXHD010000287.1 GCA_903919065.1 uncultured Bacteroidota bacterium | reverse complement strand
GGATACGGTCAATAACCTCAACGAGGCTTGATGAACCGATGGTCTTTTCTACTGCCATTTGAAAAATCTCCTATAATTTGTTAAAAAAAACCGTGCTTTATCAGAGGGACGGTTTACCTCGTTACAGGAGGTATTCAAAGGCCGTACCAGAAAAATCAGGGAGTAGAAAATTGGTTAAGTTTTGTTTGCTAATGTCCTCTTCCTGAGCGATAAAAAAAATGAAAAATATTTTTTGAAATGTTTGAATTGCTTACAGGCAGCGAGCTTCGTGAAGTCTAGATTTTGAAATAATCGCACAGGTGTGCGGAAATGGACCGATACATTTACCGGTTGAGAATCGTACTTTTACTTTTCAAAATGAATACTATTCGAACAGTAACAGTAACCCGGTACATGCAACCCCTCAGGGAAGGGGGTTCATTACCCGCCTTGGCAGAAGCCGATGATGGCTTTAAGTATGTCGTAAAGTTCAGAGGCGGCGGACATGGCGTAAAAACGCTTATAACCGAGTTGATAGGTGGCGAGATTGCCCGCGCTCTGGGGCTAAAAGTTCCCGAACTGGTTTTTGCAGAGCTGGATGAGTGCTTTGGCCGTACCGAAGGGGATGAGGAGATACAGGATCTTTTGAAGGCGAGTAAGGGATTAAACCTGGGACTGCATTTTCTTTCGGGCGCTTTCACTTATGATCCGGCAGTTACCAGACTCGACCCGCTACTCGCATCGAAAATTGTATGGCTGGATAGCTTTATTACCAATGTCGACCGGTCGTTCCGAAATACCAATATGCTCATCTGGCATCGGGAATTATGGCTGATTGATCATGGATCCTGCCTTTATTTTCAATACAACTGGGATGGTTGGGAAGAGAAAGCCACGGGCCCTTTTCAATATATAAAAGATCATGTTTTGCTTCCGCAGGCAACACTTATGGAAGAGGCCGACCGGATTTGCAGAGAGCTCATTAATGACGACAAAATCCAGGAAATCGTTCAACTGATACCCGATGAATGGCTTAAATGGGAATCGCAGGACGAAACCCCGGATCAATTAAGATCAGTATATTTCGGTTTCCTGAGTCGAAGGCTGAATTATTCAGAACAGTTTATTAAAGAAGCACAGGATGCAGCAGAAACACTTATATGAATACGCTATTGTAAGGATTGTTCCTGTAGTCGAACGTGAAGAGTTCGTAAATGCCGGGGTGATCTTATTCTGTAAGAAGGAAAAATTCATCCGGATGATTTATCACCTGCGGGACGATAAAATATTGACGCTGATGCCTGAGGCAGATTTGCATGAGATCAGGGAAAATCTGGAAGCTTTCTGCAAAATAGCTGCCGGAGAAAAAGAGGGCGGACCCATAGCATTTCTGGATGAAGCCGAACGCTTTCGATGGCTCACCGCCGTGCGCAGTGCCTCTATTCAAACTTCAAGGCCGCATCCCGGCGTAAGCTATGATCTCGAAAAAACAATTGATACACTATTTTCGGAGATGGTAGGGTAATTTTCAAAGGAAAGGAGGCTGCTATGAAAAATGGCACAAAATCATTTCTCCGGATAACATTTTTAGTGTTTATCTGGGGTTCCTGGTGGTGGTCGCTCAATCAACCACTTTCACCTGTAATCAATCTGTCTGTTATTGTGGGAGGGGTATTGCTGACATACCCGCTAGCCTGGCTTGCCGGGAAGAACCTTCGCCGGCACCCAACCATGGAGCACGCTGTCCGGACAACCACCTTTGTCCATATTGGCCTGGGTTTTACGTTTGGTGTCCCTATTGTTCGGGCGGTATCCACTTATAACGACTGGACTGGCTGGGTAATCCCGATACCTCCGGTGTTAGGTTTGGGATTGGTCATTGTTTCTGGTGCAGCTTTTTTACTGACTGTGATAAACCTTGCCTTAAAGGGATCCGGCGCTCCATTTTATATTGTGCTCAGCCAGAAATTGGCGGCAGACTGGATGTATGCCTGGACCCGGAATCCCATGGCTTTGACAGTGCTTGCTCTATTTCTCTCCTTAGGGATCTGGTTTCAGTCTACATTGTTCCTGATCTGGGTAATCTTTGACTTTGCACCAGCATATGTATTCTTTGCAAAGGTTTTTGAAGAAAAGGAACTTGAAATTCGGTTTGGACCTTCGTATAAGGAGTATAAAGCGAGAACTCCAATGTTTTGGCCTCGAAAACCGGATCGTTTGTGATATTCGTCATGTTCGAACCCTCCTTTTTCCCGTC
>CAIXHD010000286.1 GCA_903919065.1 uncultured Bacteroidota bacterium | reverse complement strand
CGGCTGGTGGTTTATGAAGATACGCGCGAAAGAGTTTTTGAGCTGATGAGACAAACCATACGACCGGAGTTTCTGAACCGTATCGACGAAATCATCATGTTTACTCCGCTCAGCCGTGATCAGATCAGGCAGATTGTAAGCATTCAAATTGCCAACCTGCAAAAGCAACTGAATAACCAGATCATTCTGACACTCACGGATAAAGCATACGACTGGATTGCTGACAAAGGCTATGATCCGCAGTTCGGGGCCCGACCGGTTAAGCGACTGATTCAGAAATCATTACTAAATGAATTATCGAAACGATTGCTGGCCGGAACCATTCAGGCGAATGTGCCGGTGACGATTGATGCGGATGCCGATGGACTGGTTTTTAGTGACACGTGACGCGGAAGAAGGTTGTAGGGGAGGACCCGCGTGTCCTCCTTTCTGTGCAGTCGGCAGGTTAGATGGCAAGTTTGTTGAGGATGAAGCGGTAGCCGAAATGCATGCCAAAACCGGTAAATCCAAAGGCTACCCTTTCGGGAGAGACGGTTGGATCTTTCATTGATTCAGTGGCAGCATGCTTGCCATAGATTACAGCAAATTCAGAAAAGAATCCATAAACATTCAATCCAAGGAAAATCCCGGGACCACTATCTGCAAAATAGGTTTTAAATATTTTGTATTTCAGACCGACATATGGATCAAAGCCGTTGAAATCAAACGACTTGCGCAAAGGATTCATTCCGAACAGTATTTCGGCTCCTGAATGTGCACCCAGATTAAACTTTTCGTCGATTTCCGAATAGGTCTTTAATCCATACATACCCCGAAGTCCGAACCAATATTTATGATTGATGAAGGCCATCTTTGGCAGGTTGGGATAGTATTCCACTCCGAATTCCAAATCGGTAAAAGCATCGGCCCATACACCATAAACATTGAATCCCAGCGTTGCCCGGAATGGCCGGTAAGCCATGATTTTACCCGACTTGATCAAATCAGGGTATCTATTCTCAAACTCAGGAAATAGCTTCATCGGACCGGACGATGCGTCAAAGTCTACCGTTCCTGGCCTGATAACTCCTGCTTTTCTAACTCCGTCTACTTTTTTTTTTCCTGTAATTGATGAAACCAGAACATCCGGCATAGTAACCAAATAGAAATATCCGGGGTGAATCCCAGCTTCAAACCCTGCGTTCAGCACTCCTTCCAGTTTCTTTTCGCCCTGTTTGATATCAAGCAAACCTATCTGAGGAGCTTCCTTGCCCTTTTTCTTTTTTAGCTCTATAACATTACCCTGAAAACTCTTTTCCGTGATTTTTCCTTCAAACCAGTCGGCAATATATCGGGCTGTTCCCAGCATTGCCTCCTGGGATGCCTGACCTGTAAGTGTATTCCGAAAATCGGTAGCGCCGCCATTCAGGACTGCCCCACCAAGTACGCTGCATTCCAGGCTTACCTGTGTTTTACCTTCCGCCTTTGCCATTTCACTGCAAATGAAAAGGACTTCACCGGTTCGTACATCAATAACTTTCATGGTAAACTTAACAACAGCTACGAGCTCCTTGACTTTCAGATCAGGGATAATCCCCTGGGCCGCAACCCCGGCCAATCCGCCCCCTGCAACGGTTGCGATGCCTTTAAGAGGAATTCCTGTGGCTTTTTCAACGACATCCGGCGGATACGCCGACCCAAGCACCAGGTAATCAACACCTTCGTTGCCAGGAATAATGATCTTTTTATTATTCTCCGTTAATTCCTTTTCAAACTTTTGAATATCGTAAGACTGACGATCCATGATCCTGAACCGATCTAATTTAATCATCTCTTCAGTCATGAGGTCGGCCATATAATTGCCCAGTACTCCAACATTGCCGCCAACGATCAGGAATGGTGGAATAATCAATGTTTTCTTTATAAGCGCTTTATCGGTCTCTGTCTCCTCCATCGTAAAAACTTTGAGGCCGGCTTTAATCAGGTCAATAGCTGTTTTCGGATAAACCTCCCCAACAGAATAATTGTCGTTTACCTCTGTCAATGAGATATTTGCGACAACTTCATCATTCTTCTTGATTTTCTCACCGGTTACAGGGTGAACCATAAAACCGCCCTGCTTAATGACTTTCAGGTTATCACCGACCTTCACCTGGTTCTTTTTAAGGTCGACAAAGACTTTTCCATCTTCGATGCTTAAGATAACACCCTCAATTACCTGTCCATTAACTTTACCTGCAAAGCATAGTACAATCAAAAGCAGCATGAATTTCATTCTTCTCATCAGATAGCCCTTTCTTGATTTTAGGGTTGACCAGGATAAAAATAATAAGAATTCTTAATCGAAATTCACGACGGCATCGCCAGCAATATTCTTACCGGAGATACTCTTTTGTATGGTAAGATAGGTGACCTTGATCAGTCCGTCGACATGGTTATAGCCTGTTATATTTCCGTGCAGGGTGAAATTATTGAATACCCAGGGAATTCCATGACTTCGCAGCAGATCAGGGCCGTCCATCACCTGCAGATGCAATTGAGGAGCATCGCAATTGCCGGAATTTCCCAGTCGGCCGATCGGTTGCCCAACTTCAACTTTATCTCCGGCCTTCAAGGTGGAGCTTGCCTTCGTCAGGTTTCCGTAAAATACATAAGTGCCTTCCGACACCTTAACCACCAGTTGGTTTCCTCCGGAACGAAACAAGGCCGACGGATCGATCTCCGGGAATTTTGGCGGAATATTTTCAGCAATTGTATCAATCACACTGACCACTACACCAGCCGTTGCAGAGTAGACAATATCCTGATATCCAAAGTAATCAATATTTGCATCCTGGCGTCCCTGACGATAGCGGTTACCATCGTCCAAACCGATAAAATCCATGGCATAGCGATCGGAGGTCCAGAACTTACTATCCAGAAAATTAACAGTACGGCGATGATAAGAGTTGTTGGAAGGAGCACCAACCGCAGCATACCGGCGTGCACTCAGCGGATAAGCAAGGACAGCAGGACTTTTCTTATCGATGGATATCGTCAGCGGCTTCTGGTAAATCTTGCCATCGGAAGTCCGGTTAAACTGGACAATCTGAGTCAGTGATTCAGGCAATACCAGATCAGGCGACACTTCAACCCACAGATATAAAAATGCTGTTTCGCCTGCACCAAGGGTTTTCAGTGAGGAATGATAAACAGAGACAATATCTGACAGGCCTGTACCGGTCAATTCCAGAAGTGCAGCTGATCCATCTTTTACACTTACCGATTCAAATGTATAAGTATCGATGGAAGAGTTTTTCACCATCACCTCATAAACCAGGGCCACCTTGTCATTCATAAGCGGCAAAGGCGATGGATTATCAGGCACGGACCATTCCAGT
>CAIXHD010000285.1 GCA_903919065.1 uncultured Bacteroidota bacterium | reverse complement strand
TTCAGTCACCGGAAGAATGATATCTATTCCGTAGCCCAGTCAACTTCAGATCAGACAGTGAATACAAAGTTCGGATTACGGAGATTTATAACGACAGGCGAAAGCGTTTTCGCTCCTTTCAAAGTGAGCAAATCCTCGATCAGCAATCAATTTACATTAAAGGCCCTCACCTATGATCAGGAATACGACCGTGGAGTGCTGAAAGGTTTTAATGAGGAGTCGGTTAATGAAATACTGAACACGATCGGCCGGTATGGCGTGGTGGATAAATACCTGTACGGATCCAATGGCTGGCGCACGGGCTGGACCGTATTGCAGGAGCCCTGGCTGGCCCTGTTCGGTAATGCCATCAATTCTCCGGATTTTATCAGTGGATTTTCCCAGGCCCTGGATTATGCGAAAGAGCATGCCGTGATGCCTGATGGACGCGTTCTGCCACGCTGGCATCACGATAACACCGATGCCATGCCGAATACTTTCCAACCCGATGGTTTTTATGAATGCCAGTGGGGATACATGCTTGATGCCCAGCCTGCCTTTGCTATTGATGTGGCCGAGCAGTTCGACCTGACTGGTGATATCAACTGGCTTCGCGGATTCAAACCCACTTGTGAAAAGGTACTGGAATATATGATCAAACGGGATTCCGATGGAAACGGACTCTTCGAAGTGGTTCAGAAAACGCATAAGGAGGGCAAGGGAACCGACTGGCTCGATGTGGTGTGGGCATCATATGAAGTGTCAACCATCAATGCTTTTATGTACAAGGCGCTGATCCGCTGGTCGGAGCTGGAAGCTTTGCTCGGCGATAAACCGACATCAGAAAAATATCTTCATCTGGCAACTAAACTGAAAACGACATTTAATAAAAGCACTGCCGAAGGCGGCTTCTGGGACCCGAAAAACCAGTGGTATGTGCATTGGCGCGAGGCCGACGGATCGGTTTATGGCAATAACCTGGTGAGTGTGGTAAATTTTCTGGCTATCGGCTATGGCGTTTGCGATGATCAGGCTCGCAAAAATTCGATACTCACCCGGACAGAAGATCTGATGCAAAAAGAAAACCTGTTCATCTGGCCTGCGTGCTTCTTCCCGTATGAAGAAAATGTAGGGTTACTCAACGTGAATTATCCCTGGCCGAATTATGAAAACGGCGATATGTTTCTGGCTTGGGCGGAACTGGGTACCCGGTGTTATGCTGAGAAAAATCCGGAAATCGCTGTAAAATACATCCGGAATGTCATAAGTCAGTATGAGAAAGATGGCCTCGGATTCCAGCGATATACCCGGGTTAAGCAGACAGGCGCCGGCGATGATATTTTATCGAATAACATCATGGCAATCGTGGGCTTATACCGGAATATTTACGGTATACGGCCACAGTACAACCGCCTGTATATTGAGCCCCACCTGACAAACGACCTCAATGGGACAAAAATAAAATACTGGCTGCGCAATCAGAATTATGTCATTGACCTCTCACAGGAAAAATATTCCATAGCTGCAGATAATATCTCCGTCACCGGCAGCAAGCCGTTCGCAGTTAATATCAGCAGAGAAAAACTCGAATATTTTAATGGCGATGAATCTGCTGTTTCTCTGAGCATTTCCGGTGCAGAATCATTGACCATCAATATTGTCAACTGGGACGCAAAGGCCCGGCAGTGGACAGAAACCGGTGGCAATCTGAAAAAGACAGTTCAGCATGAATTGCATAATCTCCAACCCAATGCAGGTTATCAGCTTATAGTAAACGATAAACACGTCAGACAACTTACCGCCGATGCCGCCGGGATTCTTCGTTTTGATTACCCGGTTGATCAGAATATACTTAGAATTCAGGTTAAGTAAATGGTAAATTTTCGGATAATTTTAATGTCATATATTAATAATATCGGATATTTTTTAAATTTTCCGTTTTAATTATCCGATATTTGTGCTATCAAAATGAAATGAAATGCTCATAAGACAGTTATTTGGTGATGTAATCTCTCACCTTGAGGCAAGGGAAGTTACCGTAATTGCAGGTCCCAGGCAGGCGGGCAAAACAACTTTGCTGAAGCAGGTTGACCAATACCTTAAGGACCGGGGTGATTATGCTGTGATGCTTACCCTTGAAGACCCTGCCATTTTATCAAAGCTGAACAATCATCCGGAAAACATTTTTGATTTTGTCATGAAGGGTGAATCCCGCCGGACCTATGTTCTCATAGATGAAATTCAGTATCTGGCCGATCCGTCGAATTTTCTCAAGCTGCTCTATGATAAGCACGCCGACAGCCTTAAACTGGTGGTTACCGGCAGCAGTGCGTTTTATCTCGATTTGAAATTTAAGGATTCGCTGGCCGGCCGTAAAAGAATCTTCGAGCTTTATACGCTGAGCTTTGAAGAGATGCTGATATTCAGAACCGGGAAAGAGGACTTTTCAAAGGAGCTGAGCGCCATGAGAACCCAGCCCGGATACCGTCCGGCAGCTTATAATGAGATCAGGTCCCTCTTTAATGAATATCTTACCTACGGAGGATACCCTGCGGTGGTACTGGCCGCTGATCCCAAGGAAAAGGTACTGATTCTGAAAGAAATGCTTAATTCCTTTGTCAAAAGGGATATCCAGGAATCGAGGATAAATGATCCTGATAAATTTTATCAGATGATGCTGATGCTGGCTCATCAGACAGGTTCTCTGGTGAACATGCATGAACTCTCGCTTACCTTAAAGTTGACAGCATCAGCAGTCGAGAATTATATTTATGTTCTGCGGAAGTGCTACCATATTTCCCTGATAAAACCCTTTCACAGCAACATTCGAAAAGAGCTGACCAAAATGCCAAAGGCTTATTTTCATGATCTGGGATTGCGGAATATTCTGATGAACCAGTTTAATCCTGTTTTTCAGAGGATCGACAGAGGTGAGCTTACTGAAAACTATGCATTTATCCGATTATGGCAAATGCATACCGGGGAAAATCTTTTTTTCTGGCGTACTGCTGACGGAAATGAGATTGATTTTGTTGTCAGGAATTCTGACGGAAATGGAGACGCCATCGAAATAAAATATAACGATGCACTGTTCCTTTCCGGCAAGTACAAATTATTCCCAGCAAAATATCCGGGTTACACGGTGTCAGTCCGATCCATCGAAACAGACGATCCGCTCAGGGAATTGATGAGAATTTAATTACCAGATTATGATATCAATTTTTACCAGCCTGCTATCAGGTTTGATTTTACTCGCCGGTACCCCTTCCGGCAAAATCAGCCAGGATACGTATCCGACCAGGCTCCGTTGTGAATATGGAGTGAATTCCATGGGGATAGATATTCCCAATCCGCACCTGAGCTGGAACATTAAAACAGAACAGAAAAACTGGTTACAGTCGGCTTATCAGATCATGGTGGCTGATGATAGCCTGAAGCTGACACTCAATGAAGGCGATGTTTGGAATACCGGCAAGGTTAAATCTTCGGAATGCCTGAATATTACCTATGCGGGAAATCCGCTGAAGTCCCTTCAGAAATACTGGTGGAAAGTGAAAGTCTGGGATAACCGGGGCACAGAGTCCGGCTGGAGCTCCCCATCCCATTGGACCATGGCAATGATACAT
>CAIXHD010000284.1 GCA_903919065.1 uncultured Bacteroidota bacterium | reverse complement strand
TAAGCCATAACCAGCGGACAAAAAGGGAGGCCAGCTGGTCCCTTCCTAATAACTCTTCATCCATATCTGTAATCACCTTCTTACGCATAGGAAGAATGACCGGCAGATAGTTTACCAAATCTTTACCAAGATTGACGTTGTAGGTCTGAAATGCACGTGTGGCTCCTAAAAACAAGCCGGGAACCCATTTTGGCTGGTAACTGAGCACGATCCCGTTAAAGTAGCGCCAGTAATCGGGTTTTGGAACATACCAGGGGGCAATGGGATTATTGTGGTCCTTTGACGGCGGCAGGAACCCCGAATTTTCAAGCCTGCCAGCTACCAGTTGCCCTTCGAAGGATCCGATGGGGGTTTTAATGGGTCGTACCGTATTCAGGGCTATATGTTTAAAGCCCGGTGCCGAATTGCTCATTAACAGGGAGTTTCTAATGCCGGGTCCCCACCAGAGGTTTTCGTTGGAAACTCCGATGGATGCCGGGCCAAAAGTAAGCCGGATGCTGCTTTGCCCCCAAGTGGCTTTTTGGTAAGGTCCGTTACCAAATCGTTCGGGCAGGTCGATATAGTTGTAAACTTGATAATAGTTTGACCAGGAGAGGTCGGTGTGTTCCTGAGCAAAACCATTGTAAGCCTTATTTTCGGCATACAAATATTCCGGCTGGAACTGTATGCTCAGCGGCCCCAGTTTGGCATAAACTCCTGCACTCAATAAGGTCTGAAATCCTTTGGCCGGGATCATCAGTCCGTCGTTCATGCTGATGGGGACAGGACGGATGTACCGTTCCTGAATCGTAACTGGTAATAATTGAATGAATCCTTTCGACTTGGCAAATGTAAAGGTGCCGTCCCACTTTGTCCATCTGTTGTTCTTGAGTGTGCTGTCAGGATCAAAAATATTGTTGAATTTACCGGCTATGGAGGGGTAAAACGGGCGGGCAACAAAGGACCACGATGAATCAACCTTCCCCAATAACTGAGCCATCCGGTACGCATCTTCCAGTCCCGGTGTTCCCACCGACAGTGATTGCCCCGATAATAATAGCGGGGACATGCCAATGCTGACAAGTATTAATTTTATGTAATTGCGAAAAGGTTTCATGA
Organism: uncultured Bacteroidota bacterium; assembly: GCA_903919065.1. Classification (GTDB taxonomy): domain Bacteria; phylum Bacteroidota; class Bacteroidia; order Bacteroidales; family UBA12481; genus UBA12481. The sequence goes on along the minus strand of CAIXHD010000284.1, from coordinate 2,118 downwards.
TCAAAAGGTTTTATCTTGGTCAAAAGTAAGAAAACAAATAAATAATGAACGACGAAATAAACCTCATCGAAGTCGCCCGTACCCTCTGGAACTCCCGCCGCAAAATACTGATCATTATGCTGGCCTTTGGGGTATTTGGTTTATTTGTGGTTTTGGTGACCCCGGTTGAGTACACGGCAAAAACAATTATGGTCAGCCGTTCAGATTCGAAAACCAGTGGAACCGGTAACCTTAATGGGTTGGCCGCTATGATGGGGATCGACCTGGGTTTGAGTATGAGTGCCGGCAGTGAGCTGAAACCGATTGATTATCCGGAGTTTATTAAAAGTCTACCCTTTCAGAAAAGGCTGATGTATACGTCATTAACATGGGAACATCTGTCAAAGCCGGTTACTTTGCATGAATATTATGCTAAATATTATAAGCCTGAATTCTTTGTGGTGGTCAGGCGATATACCATTGGTCTGCCGGGAGAAATTGCAGGCTGGTTTACAGGGAATGGCAAAGATACAGGGGTGGGCAAGGCTGGTATCCCGGACGACAGTCTGGTTTACCTCACCAACCCCGAACAGCGTGTAAGAGGCGTTTTAACCAAAAAGGTTAAGCTGACCCTCAATCCAAAAAATAATTTTATCACCATTACCGTTCGCGCTCCGGAAGCAAAAGCAGCTGCCCAGCTTGCGAATAAGGCCCGCGAATTGCTGCAGGAAAAGGATACCGAACTTAAAATTCTGAAAGCCAAACAGACCCTTCAGTTTACCCAAGGACTGTATGAAGAGAAAAAGAAAGAATTTTCCTTGGCGCAGGAACGATTATCGCAGTTTCGCGATCGGAATGTCAACCTCGGCTCGGAGATGGCAAAAAATGAGGAGGCACAACTGAACAGCGAGTATCAGATTGCTTTTTCAGTTTACAATGAAATGGCTAAGCAGCTGGAGAATGCCAAGATCAGGGTAAAAGAGGATACCCCGATTTTTTCAATTATTGAGGAGGCTGCTGTGCCGAATGTAAAATCGCAGCCTCAGCTGGAAAAAATACTTTTGATCTGGCTCTTCCTCGGCGGAGTGGTTGGTTTTGTCTGGGTATTGGCTGCCCGGTTTTTACGGGAAGCCCGGAAACAATGGGCAGAAAAGCTTTAATCATCCGGCCCGGGGCAAGTGCGTTCAGCCTGAACCTGGGCGAGATATGGCAATACCGCGATCTGCTCGGAATGTATATCCGGCGAGATATAGTTACGGTATATAAACAAACGATCCTGGGTCCACTCTGGTTTTTTATCCAGCCTATCCTTACCACACTTATTTTTATGTTCATTTTTGGCGGCCTGGCCGGCATTCCTACCGACGGAATTCCCCAGCCGCTTTTTTATTTATCGGGCATCATCCTCTGGAACTATTTCTCGGAATCACTCACTAAAACCTCAGATACTTTTATTTCCAACCAGTCGGTTTTCGGAAAAGTATATTTCCCCCGAATGATCGTGCCCCTATCGATTACGGTCACTGGCTTAATCAAAATGGGAATCCAGTTAGTTCTTTTTGCCGGCGTATACATCTGGTTTGCTTTTAGGGGAACGAGTGCGGGGATTAACGGGTATGCTTTGATGTTCCCTGTTTTGATTGTTATGCTGGCAGGATTAGGGCTCGGCTTTGGACTCATAATTTCGTCGCTGACCACCAAATACCGCGATTTGCGCTTTCTGATTGCCTTTGGCATTCAGCTTTGGATGTACGCCACGCCGGTGATTTATCCCCTTTCGGCCATGGAAGGGAAATATGAAAAGTTCAAATGGGTGATTCAGGCCAATCCTCTCACTGCCATCTTGGAAACATTTAAATACGGGTTCCTCGGCGTGGGCTCATTTTCGTGGGGGAGCCTGGCTTATAGTGCAGTATTTACTATCGCGGTTCTGCTCGCGGGGACTTTTATATTTAACCGGGTCGAACGGTCCTTTATGGACGTAGTTTAATAAAGAATCTCACGCAAAGACGCAAAGACGCAATTAGTAGAAAACAATTGCGACTTTGCGGCTTTGCGCGAGATGAAAAATATCTTGCGGGGAATGAGTCAGATAGCTGTCAAATTCGAAAACATCGGCAAGCAGTACCGTCTCGGTAC
>CAIXHD010000283.1 GCA_903919065.1 uncultured Bacteroidota bacterium | reverse complement strand
TTTCGTATGTTCAAATCCTGCACCGCTGTCGTTAGTCCAGATATTCATAAAGCCCAGATCCGGTACTTCCCTGATGAGTTTTTGGATCATCTCTGCATAATGGGCGAGCACTTTAGGATGCGTGATGGTCATGTTGTACCTGGGCCTGAAACTGCGGAAGGGGTGATCGATCCGTGCACCGCGCAGCATCGGATATTTATTAAAAAACTCCTCAGGAACAGCTCTGGGTTCAAAACTCAGCAGCCCTGGTACCAGTCCGTATTTGCGGGCCAGAGCGGCATTTTCCTTCAGATAATTAAGGTTGGCTGAGAGGTAATAATATGGATATATTCCCTTATTGAGAGTACTGTAAACAAACTGGTCAAGTGCAGGGCAATAGGTATAGAACATAGGATACACCTCACCTTTCGGACCGGTTTCGATGGCCATGGGAGATCCGAGTCCATTCACCTCCACATGAGTATACCCGTTCCGTGCGAGTTCGCGCATATAGGTATCACGATCCAGGCCTTGAGTAATCCGGCCCTCCTGAGTCAGGAAATAATCATAGGCAACACGATGGGTTTTAAATGCGGGTTCAAAAATCCGGCCATTAGCATACCTGCCTGCATCTTCATGGAACAGGTCGGATAAAAGATATTGAACAAATCCATGAAAATAATAGGGCTGAGAAGCAATCAGGCAACCTCTGCCGTTTTCATCTATTTTCAGATAGATAAAGCACTCGGGAAGTCCGTTTGGCAGCAAGGTGAGTTTTTCCTGATCGGACAGTTGAGAAGCTATACCCAGACAGACTTGGTGAGGTTTAGTTGACAAAGAGTTATCTATCCGCAGTCTGATGTGTGGAACAATCGTCCGGAATTCATCGGCTATTGATTCAAATACCGGGATAACCTGTTTGCAAGTGAGCGCTACAACTTGATTAATTGTCTGATACAACTTCATATTATTCGAATTTGTTTAGATAATCAGCCGGCATACTTCTTCAATTCTTCGAGGATCCGTTCCACTTCAAAATCCTGATTGTAAACATGGAAACTTGCCCTCACGGCATTCAAACCTGCCTCTGGCACAACCCTTACCCGAATGTGTTTTTCTCGGGTGAGATAATTTGCCGTTTCCTGAAAGTCCTTATTTTTTAGTTTAAAGGTGATCATGGAGGAGCGGTATTGCTCCTCGACTGGCGACAGAATCTCAACGTTTTGCATTTTAGCCAGCCCTCGGTAAAATTGTTCTGCCAGGCTCGTGTTGTGATCATGAATCTTTTCGAGCCCAATGGCGAGTAAAAATTCTGTTGCCGTTCTTAATCCCCTGAAAAGAGATTCATTCTGGGTACCGTATTCGAATTTCCCGGCATTGTCACGAAATGTCAGTTCACCAGTTAAGATATCATGACTGACATCAGAATATGCCCCAACGGTTACAGGATGCAGCAACGAGAGCTTATCTTTTTGCACATAAAGAAGACCGGTTCTCTTGGGACCCAGAACCCATTTATGACCGCAGCATGCGTAAAAATCAACATTCAGGTTCTTCAGGTCGATGGGCATGGTTCCTGCTGATTGGGCGCCATCCACCGCATATAAAATATTCCTTTCCCTGGCAAGTTTACCGATTGCCTCAACAGGAAGAATCTGGCCAGTGGTGCAAGTGATGTGTGAATGGAAAATCAGCCGGGTGCGGTCGGATATCAGGTTTTGTATGAGTTTGACATTATTGGCTCCGTCCTCAAGATCAGGCTCAAAAACCTTGATAACAATACCATTCAGTTTCTGATGATTCAGCAACGGCACGTTTAGTGCAACATGCTCATGCGATGTGGTTATAATCTCATCGCCGGGCTTCAACAGCAATCCATTAAGGATGATATTAATCCCCTCAGTTGCAGTATTCGTAAGAGCCAATTCATCCGGCATGCATTCGGGTCCGAAAAATGGGGTACATCTCTTCTTGATCTCTGTCCACTCTTTTTCGTCGTGACCAGGCCTGGGAGACTTCTCAAGCTCCTGCATGGTATTCTCCACCATGTTCAGCACGGCTTTTGGAGCAGCACCGATTCCACCGGTATTGAAATAAATATAATCCGGAGGGTAAGTAAATTGTTCACGGATTTTTTTCCAAAAATCATCCTCACCTAATCCGGCAATAGATTTTGAAAATTCAGCAGGCGTGGCAAAAGCACTGACAGTAGGTTTTAGCACCAGTCCCCCGGAAACCATGCCGAGCGACTGTAAAAATCGATTTCGGTTCATCCCTTAAAGGTAATCCGTATCTCCGCCCGATCTTCGATTCCGGCTGAAAAATTAACATATTTACTCTGCTCCACCATCTCGATGCGATACGGACAAATTAACCTATTAACCTCTAACCTCCTAACCTCATCTTCAGGTCCGATTAATACGTGAAAGTCAGCATCTGCACTACACACAAGATCAATATCAACGCCCAAACCTGAATACTTATACCTATACCCGACACCCGATACCTGAAACCCGACACCTTGAACCTGATAGCCAACACCCACTTCAGCCTCAGTAATTCCGGCTGCCAGCCAGCGTGGCGATAAACGGATTTTCTCGAACCGTTTATGCTTATCTTCAATGCCTGCAAGACCTTCCATGAGCGCCCAGGCCATGGCCGATGAGCCCCAGCCATCAGTTGGCATGGCCTCCGGACTCGTGCTGTTTTCCTCGCTGCAAGGGGTTCCATCCGGCAGATACCACAGAAAAGTTTCATTCTTTTGAGAGATAAGCGAGTAGTATTTTTTAAGGATTTCCACTCCATAAGTTTCGAACCCATGATTAAAAGCTGCCATAGCCAGTTCGCCACCAACAAGTGGAAAAATACCACCATTGATATAAGCACCCCCAATGAGTTTTTCATCGCCGAAAATCCCGTCGGGGAAAGGTGGCTCAATGGAAAACCACCCCGCAAATGCCTTTGTTTTTTCTTCCCTCGATATATATTCCTTGATGATACTCACTGCCTGCTCATGCGATGCCAGACCGCGGTTTATGGCCATGGGATTACTAAGGCTGAGTTGTTCAGC
>CAIXHD010000282.1 GCA_903919065.1 uncultured Bacteroidota bacterium | reverse complement strand
GTGTATCCGAACCCAGCAGTTAACCGGGCATTCCTCTTTTTCAATGCGACAGAACCTGGTACAGCCACCATCAGGATTTTTGATGTTGTTGGTCGTTGTGTCGGAACAATCGGACCGGTTTCAGCTATTCCGGGATTAAATAAAATCGACCTGGATGTGAGCCATTTAAAAAAGAGCATGTACAAACTCACTTTTGAATTTAATGGGGAGAATGAACAGATCAGAGAGACAAAAAGCATCATTGCCGGATGGTGAGAGATTTTACATCAGTCTTCGTCTTCTGTTAAAACCTTAACAATAAATTTCAATTGAATTCTAGATGACAATAATATAATCATTTATAAATATTTTGTTATGTTAGGTAAATATTTGGTTATTCATATATTAAAATTTCGTAATATGCAATGATATAAATGGTTATCCATCCATACCTGAGCTAGTTTATAATTTCACATCAACTTGTGGAAAAATAACCCTAAAAGGAGATGATATGAAAACATTTTACGAAAGTATTTCTGGCATTCATTCATTATTGTATTCTCTGGCAATAGTAATTACCCTGGTTTCTTCAAACTACGTTAATGCACAAACTTCACCTACTGTATCTACAGCAATAGCTTCTAACATTACTGCAACCACAGCCACTTCGGGTGGCAATGTTACATCTAATGGAGGAGCCTCAGTAACAGCCCGTGGTGTCTGTTGGAGCACCACTTCAAATCCGACTATTGCCAACAGCCTTACCAGTGATGGAACAGGTACAGGGCCATTTACTAGTACTATTACAGGATTAACTACAAACACCCTTTATTATTTACGAGCTTATGCAACAAATACCGTTGGAATAGCATATGGGAACGAGGTGACGTTTACAACTCTTAATAATAATGCATGCCCCGGAATTGAAACTATCACAATTAATCATGTAGTTGGAACTGTAGCGCCAGTTACTAAAACTGTAACGTATGGTACCGTTACAAATATTCCTGGGGAACCTACAAAATGCTGGATAACCAGTAACCTAGGCTCCGACCATCAGGCAACCGCTGTTAGTGATGCCTCTGAAGCCTCGGCAGGATGGTATTGGCAGTTTAACCGCAAACAGGGTTACAAGCATGATGGCGCCAATAGAACACCCAACAACGCTTGGGTTAACTCTATTGTGGAAACCTATGACTGGCAGGCGGCCAATGACCCATGTACTATTGAGATTGGCAGTGGCTGGCGAATTCCTTCCGTTACAGAATTGACAAATGTGGATGCAAGCGGAAACTGGAATGATTGGAACGGACCATGGAATTCTGGTTTAAAACTCCATGCTGCTGGAGGCCTGTATTACACTTCAGGTGAGTTAAGCTATCGTGGCTCAGGTGGCACCTATTGGAGCAGCACTCAAACCAGTGCCGTTTACGGTTGGTACCTTAATTTTGCTATTGGATACAGCGTTATGACCAGCTATGAAAAAGCCTATGGATATCCTCTTCGTTGCATTAAGGATTGTATAACATATTCAAATGTTAGTGTTATCATAAACGCGTCAGCAAATTCTGTTTGTGCCGGTAACAGTGTTACGTTTACCGCATCGCCAACTAATGGAGGAACAAATCCTGTCTATCAATGGAAGGTCAATGGTTCCAATGCTGGGTCCAACAATCAGGTCTATACCTATAATCCGGTGAATGGAGACATTGTTACATGTGTTTTGTCTTCAAATTTAACTTGTGTTTCTGGGAATCCTGCTACTTCGAATAGTATTACAATGACTATTTTAATAACTCCTGTCCCTTCGATAACTACTAATTCTCCGGTTTGTGTTGGAGGAGAACTTCATCTAACCGGAGCACCAGCAGGAATGTCAAATTATATTTGGACAGGGCCTGACGGATTCTGGGCAAATATACCTTATCCATTAATTATTCTTAATAATATAGGTCTGGCGAATGCAGGAACTTATACTTTGACAGTGACTGCTCCTAATGGTTGTACTGCCATGACTTCAACACAGGTTGATGTATCTCCAACTTCAATTGGCGGTTCTGTTTCAGGTGGAACAACGGTTCCTGAAGGGATAAATAATACTTTGTTGACTCTTTCAGGTCATACAGGAACTGTTCAAAGATGGGAGTCATCACTAAATGGATCTACCTGGATTCTTGCTGAGACAACCAACTCAACAACATTTTCAGCTATCAATCTTGTTGTTACGACTTATTATAGAGCGGTTGTAAAGAATGGTGGTTGTAGTGAAGTCTTCTCCAGTGTGGCGACAGTGACTGTACAAAATATTCCCACGGTGACAACTGCACCAGTTACCAGCATCACTCACATTACAGCTAACAGCGGGGGAAATGTATCATCTGATGGCGGAGTAACTGTTACAGCAAGGGGAGTTTGTTGGAGTACCTCACAAAACCCCACAGTTGTCGGCAATCACACTACCGATGGCACTGGCACCGGAACATTTTTAAGCAACCTGACAGGTCTGACTGCAAACACTCTTTATTATGTCAGGGCCTACGCGACCAATAGCATTGGTACTACGTATGGGAGTCAATTAAGTTTTACAACCTCAAGACTCATCCAGGTTACATCCCCCAATGGCAACGAAATATGGCTGAGTGGTACGGCTCATTCTATAACATGGACATCCAACGATGTGGTCAATGTCAAGATAGAATATTCGATTGATAACGGGGCAAACTGGATTACCATTATCTCTGACACTCCTGCAACACCAGGATCTTATCCATGGACAGTTCCAGACCCAAACCCAAATTCACTTTCAGTATCGTGCCAGGTGAAAATAACCAGCACCACCAATTCAAGTGTTTTCGATTTGAGTGATGCCACATTTACAATTCTGAATGTGTTAAAACATGCTCCGATAACCTATTCCGATACCATCGAAGCCAACAATCCTGCAGACATTGCAGTCCCTGTTAATGTTGATCAATTCAAAAAAATCACAGGAATATCCCTGAGGCTTGACTATAATCCTGCCGTTCTTACTTTTACGGGATGGTCCAATATAAATGCGGCATTGGGAGGATTATTTGTTAACAGCTCATCCGTTTCACCGACTTTAAACAAAGTGATCATCGTGTGGTCTGGTTCGGATCCGGTTACCCTTGCGGATGGAAGTAAAGTCGTAGATATTCTGTTTACACACACTTCCGGAGCGACGACCCTGGTGTGGAATAACAATAGCAATGGGGGCCAAGATTGTGAATACGCTGATTCAATAGGGAATCCATTGGCTGATATTCCTACGACGCTCTTTTACCGGAATGGAGAGGTGCATTCCGCTCCAGGCTGGCAACTGAATGGAACGCTATTATATAATAATTCCGCAGTGACTCCGCTCGACAACGTGAAAATAGTTCTATTTCAGAATACGCAAAGACTTGATTCAGTTACGACAAATTCATTAGGTTATTTCCAGTTCAATCAGAAACAGAATGGCACGTATATCATAAAACCATACACCAACAAGCCATGGGCTGGAGTAAACTCTACAGATGCCGTGAAAATTCAGCGTCATTTTACGGGATTAGAACTGTTGACAGAACCAGTCAGATTATTAGCAGGAGATGTCAACCTTAGTAATTTCATCAATACCACCGATGCGGTTAAGGTGAAGCGCAGGTTCGCCTCGTTGGATAACAGTTTTGCGCGTGGTGACTGGACTTTTGCAAAGCCAACAACAGGCGGCGATACAGTGATTGTCAATGGAGCCAATCTTACACAGAATTTCTATGGTCTATGCGTGGGCGATGTTAATGGATCAAACATCCCTGGCACTGGGGCCAAAAGTAAAGGATTGCTGGCACTTGAACAGAATACCTTGATTCTGGCCGTCCCGGATGAAGTAGTTCAAATTCCCATAAATGTTCCCCGTGATGTTCAAATCGGCGCCATCTCCATGGTGATCGGATACCCAGACCACCTGATGCGGATTAAGGAGGTTCGTGCGCCGCATGGGACGCCGTTTTATACCGCCGGCATGGGTAATCTCCGCCTGGCCTGGTCAGAAACCCAACCATTGATGCTTGCCCGGGGTGATACCATGATGACCCTTGTCGTTCAGGTTTCAACCCAGTTCACGACCAGCGATAGGATCACTCTTTCCTTAACTAACGAATCAGAAATTGCTGATTTGCATGGAATTGTATTTAATGATCTGATC
>CAIXHD010000281.1 GCA_903919065.1 uncultured Bacteroidota bacterium | reverse complement strand
GAACCTGTTTTATCGATATTCAAATCGGTACTGAGGGTCATCAGGTTATCCATTTCACTCCGGTTCCCATTCTTGTAGGCTACCAGCTGCGGCTTGTTGTTATCAAGGGCTACGGCAACCCGTAAACCATATTCTGAGTTTATGCGAAAAGATGGAGTGCAGTTGAACTGCAATGATGCATTTCCGGCAGTGAAAGCATACAGGTCGTACTCCATGCATGGTGAGCCGGCAATTATCTTGTCGGGGTCAATGATGCTGGCAACCGTTGGAGGCAGCACAGTGACTGAATTGCCCGTTCTGCCCAGTCCTTCAATGATAGTCCACGCGGCCGCTTGCCCATTGATTTTTCTCGAAAAATGTTCCGCCTCGATGGATATGTAACCGTTACTTTCCACAAATCCCTTTACTTCTCCGGGTGCCGGGGAAGCGGGATTGAAAATGGTGAGATTGAACTCCCGGCCTGTCCCTTCAATTTCGGCCGATGAGGACTCTTTGAAAGTTATTTTACCCTTTCCGGCGATTCCTTTTGGCGCTTTTTTCCAGTCGATCGAAACCCATATCCGTTTTTCATCAGACAGTACTCCTGATGTCTCACTCAACTTAATCCAATCATTTGAAGTCTTAGATGACCAGTAAATTACCCCGGTCCCGGAATTATACAGATCGATATAGCCCCTATCCTGGTTGTACACGCTGAATCCGGGCAGGTTTACCGTATCACCGCCTTCGGCAATTGCCTGCAAAGCGGGTTCACCATCGCCGGAATAAAAGCTTAGCGGGGGCATGTCCCACTGGCGCCACTGAGCACCCCAGGGTCCGGGCAGCGAAGCCATATGGTCCCATTTGCTGCCGACAGTCACCATCTCACGGTTATAATGATGGATCAGTTTGTTGATGTCATTTTCGGCCTCCTGCGCTTTTGCCGCATAGGTAGCGGCACTACTTCTTTTTTGGGCACCGTAAGTATGGCTTTTCTGTGCATTCAGCACCTTGATATTCTGAAGTGCCGTACCCTTGACATTATAAACCACCATTTCAAAAAAGGCATCTTTTGAGGTAGCAGGCATAGAATTATATATCTGATCCACCTGATTGATAAGAGATTGATAGGCGTCAATCCGGATCTGTGCCTCATCATCATAATTATCCGTACTGAACCATTCCCAGTTCAGTTTATTTTCGCGACCGTTCCACTGGACCATGCTTTCAGGCCGGCGCGCATAGCCCAATTCGTAGTGTTTGCCCATGATTTCTGCGATTGAGGAGGCATGCTGCGGTCCAAATTCGCGGGTTGCCCATTGGGTGATAAACTGACTGGAGTTTTGATGATCCCAAACAGAAATATCCCAGGCCATCTGCATAAAATACTCGATATTCATCTCTGCAGGCTTGATATCCCCCACGTTTACCACCCAGAGTTTTTTCGCGCCGAAGTCGTAAGCCTTTTTCATCTCCGACCACGTTAAAGCCAAGGGTGTGGTGCACGTCCAGGTGTAGGCGTTTGATGCCCCATTAAGCCACTGGAAGTGATAATAGATTCCCGATCCGCCCGAACGCTGCTGTTCCTTTTCGTTGGGCAGCTGCCTGATATTGCCATAGTTATCGTCGGGCCAGCAGATCGTTACATCATCCGGAACTTTAAGGCCCTGGTTATACAAACCCAGCACCTCGGTGTAAGGGATCAGCACCTGAGGTACTTTGGTTATATCCTTGTTCACCCATTTCCGGAGGATGCTTCGCTGATCCGCAAAAATCTGTTCCAGCAACGGAAGGGTGATATCGGACCCCGCCTCATCATCCTTCCCGCGTTTACCCACGGTATACATGTTTTCATATTGTCCGTTGGCTTTTACCCGGTCTTCCCAGTACTTGTAAATGTGATCACGGTTTTTAACGTAATCCCATGGCTCCCCGGGATATTCCGTGTCCCATTCGGCGCCGGCGATATTATTTCTCAGCATGGGCTCGATATGCGAGGAGCCCATGATTATGGCGTATTCATCCGCGACCACCTTGTTCTGTTCATACTGATTGAACGGCCTGGTTTTCTGTTGCATGGCAGGCCACACAAGATTGGCCTTCAATCGGAGGAGGAGCTCGAATATCTTACTGTAGGTGGTGGGACCGATCCCCAGTCCCTCATCGGGAGCCAGGGTATTCAGGGCCCACGGCCTGAGGCTCCACATTTCATCATTGATAAATATGCCGCGGTATTTCACCGAAGGGGATTTAAGGATGAAGGTTCCTGCTTTCACCGATAATTCCGCTGTTTTTCTGATGGGCGCATCGGCAAAATAGTACCAGGGCGAAACGCCGATCTGCTTTGATAATTCAAAGATTCCGTAGGCCGTACCTCTGCGGTCGCTCCCGGCAATCACCAGGGCCCTGGCGATCCCTGGCAGGGGATTATCGACTGTTTGGGTAAGGCAGCTTTCCCACTGGTCTTTTACACCCGATACATCGATTTTCCGGCTTGAAATCAGTTTCCTGATGATCCTGCTGCGTTCAATGGATCCAATGATCACGCAATAAGGAATAGGCTCCGTTTGTTTGGTTATCAGAGATGGTTTATATCCGGTGACTCGTTCCACATCATCACGGAATAATCCTGCACAAAGTTTCACGGTAGGGTAATCCTGGTCATCGATCAGGATAATGGCATGATTTTGTTTGGTAACCAGCTGAAAGTCCTGGGCGGATACCGGAGCGACAATAGCAGATATCAGCATTAAGATAAACAGCCAGGTGGGTTTTTTGATTTTCATGTGATCAACTTGAGAGGTTTTATTTCTTTGATAAACAGTGTTAATATGAGCCAGTTTAACAGGTAAACTGAGGAGGCAATCAAAAAGATGAGGAAATAGCTGCCGGTTTTATCAAGGATCAGCCCGACAAATGAGGCCGACAGGGCCCCTCCGACAGCACCGGCAAAACCGCTGAGGCCCGTCATGGTTCCAACAGAATGTTTCGGATATATGTCGGAAATAATGGTAAAGATATTTGATGCCCACCCCTGATGACCGGCGGCTGCCAGTGAGATTAAGATAACGGCGGTCCAGAGGTGGTGGGTTTGTGATACCAGCATCACCGGCAGGATAATCAGCGCGCAAATCAGGATGCTGGTTTTCCGGGCATAATCAATGCTTTTTCCCGAAGAGATAAACCTCGAGGAAAGCCAGCCGCCGCCAATTCCGCCGATGCTTGATACCGAATAAATGAAAATAAGCGGAAGCACAACCTCTTTCATGTTAATCCCATATGCCTTATGTAAATAATCCGGAATCCAGAACAGAAAAAACCACCATACCCAATCGGATAGGAACCGGGTAGAACAAATAGCCATGGTTTGTTTCAGCCGGATCAAGTCGATCCATTTCATTCTCTTTTTGACATCTGTATCTATCTCATCCTGATTTATATAAAGCAGCTCTTCTTTTGATATTTTCGGATGTTTTTCGGGGACACGGTACCAGGCGATCCAGAAAAGCAGCCAGATAAAGCCAAGGGAACCCGTGATAATAAATGCCCATTTCCAGCCCAGGCTCAGGGAAATTGCGGTCACAATAATGGGTGCAATGATGGCCCCGATAGTTGAACCGGCGTTAAACAGCCCGGTGGCAAAAGCCCTTTCCTTTTTGGGGAACCATTCGGCCACACTTTTTACAGCTGCCGGAAAATTGGCTGATTCTCCCAATCCAAGGGTAAAACGGGCCGCCGCAAAACCAACGACGCCACGCGCTGCTGAATGGGCAATTCCTGCAATACTCCAGATGATTATTGCCCACATATACCCGATGCGTGTTCCAAACTTATCCAGAAAACGTCCTGTTGTTATCAGCCCGATGGCATAGGCAACCTGAAATGCGGTAACGATGTGTCCATAGTCGATCTCGCTCCATCCCAATTCACTGGAAATGAATGGCTTCAATAAGCCAATTACCTGCCTGTCGATGTAATTAATGGTTGTGGCAAAAAAGAGCAGGGCAAGAATCCTCCAGCGATAATTTTGAGTTTTGGTTACCAGTTTATTCATTGCTTCCCTGATAAAGGATAACCTCTTCCCCTTTTTTGATGTCAAGTCGGTAAACACCTTTTTCCAGCTCAACTAATTTATTGTTGTTTTTACTGTCAATGCGGGGTATTCCATCCATGGCCGGACAGATTACGCAGGGTTCACCTGCCAGGCTTTTGATTCTCACGAAGCTGGTTATCCCGTTTACCCGGCGGGCGCTGATAAGGAATGCTCCCTCAGTCCTGAAATTCTGGAAAGCCACATTTTCCCAGCTATCAGGCAAAGCCGGAAACACCCGGATCCTGTTGCCCCAGCTTTGCAGCAGCATATCCTGCACGCAGGTGTTGTAGCTCAGAGATGTTTCAATGCATGGAGTGGAAAGGTAATAAATGCCGTTTTTGCCCAGTTTTTCATTCTCCGCTTCTCTGTACAGAATCTCATTCATCCGCTGCAGAGCCAGGTTACCCAGGCCGAGGGCTGCGGCTGCAGGTGAGGATTGTGATGCCCCCATTTTTGGCATGGTGACCGGCTGGAAGTACCTGACCGACCTTTCAAGCAGGTCTTTGTCCCTGCTGTCATCTATATTTTCAAGATAGAGCGGATAGATCATCATCAGGTGCGACATGTGCTGATGGTCTTTGGGGGCGGGGCTGCCGTTTCCAAGCATATACCCATTTTCATCCACAGAATAACCCACCAGTTGATCTCTGATCCGTGCCCATTCGGGCAGCAGCGGATCGTCAATTTCCAGAATCCGGCAGCTCTCGATCAGCCTGATACATCCCCATTTCAGCAGGGCCAGATCGAAATTGCAATCGCGGTAATTCCCCGATTCCGGCGAGAAGGTTGGAGGGAGATGCAGTTTGCCGTCATCGCCGGTAAACAACAGGTGACGATAAAGATTGACACTCCGTCGGAGTAAAGGGAAAACAGTGGTCTTCAGGATTTCCTGGTCCATTGAATAGCGGTACTGGAGCCAGCAATTATTGAGCAGCCAGGGAAGGCAACCCACCATTTCGCGATACCTTCCGTCGCCGTCCCTTTTCCCTTTCAGGTCGAAGGCTGTGGCCAGCGGGAGCAGAGCGGAATCGTTTTGCCACTCAGCGGGAACAACATTGTCGGTCAGGGTTTCCCGGTTGCGGTGGAGGGATTCTACCAGCGCCTCACCAAGATGCAGCCTGTTTGCCGTGTAAACCGGAAAATGAGCCGTCTGGGTATTAAAATCATGCGTACTGTAAGGCCATGGTCCGCCGGAGTTCCACATACCGGGGGTATCAATGTATTGGGCACCTGGACGGGTGCAACAGGCTAAACGGTATACATTATTCCAATAGAAGGCTTGCCCGATGGGATCAGGGAGGCTGACAAAACTCTCCGGGTAATAGTCATTCCACCAGGTACGATGTTCTTCTGTCCATTTCTTCGGGCCTGCTTCAATTTTATTCTGAGTCTGTTTTATGACGGTTACCGCATCACCGGCTGATGTTTTCTCCGGATAGCTGTTTTGAATGGTAACCAGCAGGGCAGATGAGGTTTTGGCCGACTGCTCCTTCCAGGCAGTAGCATAATCGCCGCCGGAAGTTAAGTCCTGAATGCTGGCAAAAATTCCATCATGGTTTTCAACTTTATTCGCTGGGTTTTTCAGCTCCTTGTAAGGTGCATAGGCTTGCCCGTAAGATTTATCCCCGGGTTTTCCGCTCCTTGATCCTTTGGCTTCAAACGGGTGCCATTCCCATCTGGTAATCTCTTCTCCACCCGATGCTTTTATTTTGGTATAAATGACATCATCGTACCTGTGCACAAAATGTTCTATTTCGAGGCTTCCGAGGCTTGTATTTATTCGGCCGGTAAGTTCTGCATTATAGAGGTCCAGCCTTAGGTGGCAATCAGTGATTTCTCCTTTGGGTTTCAGCAGGAAATACCCGATCTGATAACGTGGGCGGCTATAGGCTGTCCATCCATAGGTATCGTCGGCATGGTCGTGAACATCCGTTCTGAAGACCTGCAGACGGATCTTGTTTTCTTCCATCCAGATCATGGATCCGATCAGTCCGTTTCCCAGAGGAGGGGCTTCTGTCATTTCGGAAGGGATCTTTTTCCAGAGGAGATCATGATTTTTCATCATCCCCTTCCAGTTGAGATCGGCTTGGAACTGGCTGCTGCCTTCCGGAATTAAAAATGAAGATGGAAAAACCATTGCCACAGCTGCTGCGCCTGCTGATTTCTTAAGGAAGATCCGTCTGTTGATTGGTCTTTTCATTTATCAGGCTGCAAGCCCACTTCTCTGGTAATGTAACTATCAACAATCATCTCTTTCGTTGCAACAGTTTTCTTTCCAGCCACCATTTGCACTTTGTATTTACCTTCCCACAGAAACTGGCCTAAAATATTGTAATACTTAGAATTAATCACAGGATCTTTGAGTCTCAAATCCCAGGTTAATTGATTAAATCCTTTATTCACAACGGGTTTAAAAGTATACAAGATGCTGTCTGCCTTATTAAGGATATTGATCAAAATATTCTCATTGACGTTTTCTTTAACATAGAATGAGATTATTGCCTTCCGAACCCGGTTTGGTCTTTCAAAAATCTCCCGGGCTGGCTTGATATCAAAAAGGTAATAGTCCTTTCCGGCAACCGAGTCCGTGATAAATTCACGTATGCTTTTGATGTCAGCTGAATAGATTCCTCTGCCATAGGTACCCACAATAAGCATATCTGCTTTATCATGTATAACCATGTCATTTACAGCACATGAAGGCAGATTATTGGATAATGAATGCCATTTGCCCCCCTTGTCGAGAGTCACATATACACCCTTATCCGTACCTGCATAAAGAATACGGCCATCCCTGGTGTCCTCGAGAATTTTATTTACCGGATCGGATGTAACATTTGAGGATATTGATTTCCATGATTCTCCGTAATCGGATGATACATATATACTTGTTTTGAAGATGCCGGCCCTTTTTCCACCTACAGCAACATAAACCAGCGAGGAATCATATTTTGATACGGCGATGGAGCTGATTATACCTTCCGGTAAGCCGGCTGAAATATTCTTCCATGACCCTCCGCCATTCTTCGTACACCATACCAGGCCTTTTGAGGTTCCCGCATATAGCAATCCTTCGAATTTGGGAGATTCAGCCAAAGATATCACGTCACCTCCCGATTTTTTGTCATCTTTTAAAACAGTGATGTCATCACTTATGGAAGTCCATGAATCGCCCCGGTTAACCGATTTCATTATATGATTGGCGCCATAAATTAGTACGGAAGGGTTAAACCCAGAGACGAGAATGGGAGTGCTCCAGGCTTTTTTCAGTTTCTCTCCTTTAATTTCAGGGCTGATTCCTTTTGAAGCGTGTGTTGCAACATTTTTCCTTTCGATTTCTCCATTCTGATAGGAAAAATAGAACAAATCGGGCTCCGAAGAAACCGGGTGGGTAAAGAAGCCGTCACCTCCCGACCACTGATCCATCCGAACATAATTCCAGTGATCAGGAAATCCATCAAGCAAATTAACATCGCCCGGACCCCAGACGGATGAATTGTCCTGATTACCTCCATACACTTCCACAGGCTCATCCTTATTTGTTGCGAGATAATAGAATTCGCCGATAGGGAAACTATTCATATGCAGCCAGTTGACCCCTTTGTCGGCCGATCGGTAAACGCCGCCATCATTTCCAAGAATAATGGTATTGGTATTCAGAGGATCGATCCAGAGGTCCATCTGATCGAGGTGCATGAATGTACCGGGGTTGGGATAAATATGGAAAACATGATCAGCAATTCTCTTTAATGTTTTGCCCCCGTCAGTTGAATGCCATACATGAACCGATCCGAGATACAATTCATTCTCGTTGACGGGTGATACTTTTATGACCATGTAACCGAAATCGACTTTCTGTTCGCCGGATTTGGTCCAGGTTTCACCCCGGTCTGCTGACCTGAAAATATCAATTTTTGTTTCCTCCTTTTTTGCGGTATCGGCTGAAGGAATCACATGTTTAATCAGTGCATATACTATTTTAGGATTTGATGCGGACAGATCCAACCCAACTTCCCTGATGCTATCGATGGGGGGCAATCCCTTCATGATCAGTTTCCAGTCTGATCCTTCATTTTCGGTCTTAAGTAGCTGAATTTGTTTTTTGTTGCCTTTTCGGAGAGACCATGCATACAAAATCTTATTATTTACGGGATCCATCAATATATTATCGATAGTGTGCAAGGAATCAACTGCCAGAAGCTTTGTCCATTTCCGGCCACCATCAATGGTTTTAAAAACCCCGCCGGGATTAATGCCGTTACCGTATCCCGGACCCGCAGCATAAACAATCGCGGGATTCGAAGGATGAATGGCGATACCAGTAATATTAGGCAGTTCCTTTAGTCCCATGTTGGTCCAGGTTTCGCCACAGTCAGCTGATTTAAATATTCCTTCCCCCTTGCCATTCTTTATTTTGGGGTTGCCATCTTCTTTGGATCCTACCCAGACAATATCAGAGTTGGAGGGTGCAATAGCTATTGAACCAAAATGCTCTGCTCCTTTTTCCAGAACGGGTTTCCAGGTAAATCCGCCGTCAGTGGTTTTCCATACGGCAACAGAGTTCCAGCCGGATATTGCAAAAATGATATCGCTTTTGCCTGGTATGGATGTTAGCCGTGCGATGTGGCCACCTATTGATTTAGGGCCAATGCCATTCCATTGGAGATTTCGGAATACGGAATTTTCACTCAGCTCCTTATACTCAATCCATGGATCATTACTGACACTAACGCTATTTTGCTGTGAGTTAAGATGTAAGGAGAATATTCCGAACAGGAAAAGCAAAACGTTCCTTTTAGACATTTTATTAATCATAGATAGTTGATTAGCAACCTGCATACCGGTCTAAAGGTACAGGTCAAATCGGACTTAGATGCTAATCAGATTGATAGAATCGGATACTAACTTGACCATTACAGGTTAATATTTACATCCTTTCCAGCTTTTCGGTCTGTTTGGAATATACAAAGTTTTGAATTCCTGAACATAGTGGCAAGTTGGCTGTTTAATTATTGTTAAAATTATATTTCTGATGAGAATGAAAGTGTTTTTCATAGTTGCTGTGGTTTCTACTGCAATTTTCATTTTATTCCAATCTTTTGTTATTATGCCAATAAATAGAACTGAAGAGCAAAAATATTCACTGGTTAGCAAGTACAAGAATTTTGAAATCAGGTTTTATCCCTCTGCCACAATTGCGACAATTAGTTCTACTGCAAAAACTTACAGGGATCTTTCGGGCCCCGGATTTCAGAGACTTGCAGGCTATATCTTTGGCGGCAATGAGGCCAATACGAAAATTTCAATGACCTCACCGGTTCAAATGGATATCAATGATTCTGTTTCCACGATGAGTTTCGTAATGCCTTCCGCCTATACAAAAGAAACCCTGCCAAAGCCCAGTGACCCAAATGTCCTTATTCATAATACAGAAGATGAATTTGTTGCAGTAATAAGATTTGGTGGATATGCCTCTGATAAGGATCTGAAATTCTATTCCGAAAAGCTTCAGAATCTTTTGAAAGAAAATGGGATCGCCTCTCTGGGGAATTACAGATTTCTCGGGTATAACCCTCCATTCCAGCCTTTTGGCAGAAGAAACGAAATTATTGTTTCAGTTGACTGGGCTGGCAGGTAATACCGCAATAGTCACCTCTCAATTCTGGACACGCCGGCTATTCGTTCAATCGCATCGAAATGGCAATATTGGTATTTTTACCCCTTAAATCAACAGGTATCCTGAACTCGATTCTTTTCAGGCCATCAATTTGTTTATCCAGCTTATGCGGAGGAGGATCGAGGGATACAACGGTAAATCTGATACCAGGATGAGAAATATTGGTGAGCTTTAACTTTTTGCCATCCTGTTTCAGTATCGCTCCATCAGCAACGATTTTCACATCAGCCTGAGTAATAAGTTGCCAGGTTACCTCCTTTGTCGTTTCATCAGGCTTGATTTCATCTTCAATAAGCAAAGACCTTTCACTGTCCCTGGTAAACTTTCTGAAAGCGCTTTTAAGTTGTCCCTTGAACGTTGGGCTTAAATCAAACGTAACAGCCGGGTTTTTACCGGTCCGTTGCTCCTTGATGAGTGCATAGCCATCAACAATATGGCGCTTGCCATCCACGGTAATCGTACTATGCCCGAGATTGTTTTTAGTCAGCAATTCCCAACGCTGGCAATCCTGGCACTGGCGCCATAAATCAAAACCCTCTTCGCCAATCATATAGGACTGAATACCCGGATCGATGCTCCAGCGTACGCCGCTCAATTCAAAAATAAATGATCCGGCGTCCATATTACCATGACTTACAGCGCCGCAGCCGCCTTTTGCAGCAAAATAATAGTCGCTGTTCTCCCCCTCGCCACTGAATACCGCAATTGGTGTCTTGCCTTTACCCACCCAATTTGCAGGTGGTTTTTCGCCCGAAGTTTCTTTGTATTGCGACAGCCATGCCATGGCAGCTCCCGTTAAATAACTCAATCGGATATCTTTGGCTGGAGTCAGGAACTTTTCCCTGTCATAAAACATTCTTTTACCTGTCTGCACGGCAAACCAGGCGATAATGATATTTCCGTCAACTTCCGGTTTGTCAGCGCAGTCAGCAAAATTGTAGTACCAGCCTGAAGGCAGGTTGGAAGTCATGTATTTATAAGTGGCACTCTGCATAAACCCGGGATAGCTCTTATGGCCAAAGTCGGAACCAAAAGCGGTTTCGAGCATCGACAGGGTTAATACGGTGTAGCTGGTGCCATAGTCCCAGTACATCGGACTTTCAGGATAAATTCCTTCAGGCATATAGGAACTGAGCACATTGGGCAATCCGTCTAATGACCTTCTGATCGTTTTTGCAGCCAGTTCCGGGTCATCACCGGCTATGGCAATGGATGCGGCGATCATTCCGCCGTTGCATACCTGGTTCCAGTTATTATAGTGATTGATCCACCATATATTATCTTTATTTCCGCCATATTCCTCCCAGCTTGGGTAGATTCCTTTCTCAATCAATGCCTTCTTTGCTTCTTTGATGGTAGATTCCGGCAAATCATCAAGCGTCCAGTCGAGAGCCAGTGAAATGGCCATGCAGATTTCCGCAACATCCAGGTAAACGGGAGGATTCCAATCGGTGAAGCGGCTGGTTGCCAGCACCTCCTGGTTGATACGGTCCAGAATCGTCTTGTCTCCTTCCACTAAATATACCAAGCCCAGCATGTTGACCCGGCGAAGCAGCTCCCGTGAAATATCGAGTATCGCATTGCTGGTCTGAACTCTTTTTATGACCGGCTTTTCCAGAATGGCGAAAGCGCTGAGCCGGATCGCCTGATACAAATTCCCGATAACAGGATCTGTTTTTATTCTCCCCTTGAGCCCTGTCAGGATTTGCTCATTGAATATCATCTGCGGCTTTGATTTAGCCAGATTTTCACGGATATAGGAAGCTGAGAAGGGATTTTGAAGTTTTGGTAATTCCTGGTCTTTAACCTGGGTAAAGACAGGGGTTGCCTGATTCATGGCAAGAACAATGAGGATTACCGGAATGGTTAAAGTCTTATTCATTTTTTCTTTAGCTGCAATGTGTAATTCTTTGTCAGGCCGTCCAGCATCATCGTTGCTATCGAAGCACTCATGCAGTAGTCGGGTATTCCGAGCGGCAAACCGGTAACGGAATCATAATGTTCGCTGATCCCGTTCCTGATGGCATTTTCAACGGTTTTATCAGCAATGATGGCGGCCAGCCCGGTATGCCCATAACTTGCCAGCCCGCTGGCTATCTGATAGTTGGTTGACGGCCACACATCCCCGCGCCAGAAATCTCTTGATTTCCATCTCGGATCCCGGCGATCAACCGTAGGAATCGGGAGGGGTGTCTGCCAGGATTCGGTAGAAAGCACTTCTGCCATGCGTTGTGCCATTTTCTTAGTAGGGACCCCTGCTGCAAGCGGCACCCAGCTGCTGATGGTAGCCACCGGGATCTTTTCCATCGTATCTTTTTTCACTGACAGGAAAGTTCCTGCCTTCTCATCCCACATATGATCCCTCATCGCCTGTACCGCTTTATCGATAAAGGGTTGCCTGCGGGCTGCCATTGCCGTGTCGCCTATGCTTTCGGCCAATCTTACCAGGCTTTTCTCGGCCATGATCAGGTAAGCGGTATTTCCGGTTACCCAGATATCACCGTACCAGGCACCTTCATTTTCCCCCTTGCGTGTCGGGTGTTTTACCAGTTTCAGATCATCCATATTGCATTCGTAATCGAATGTCTCCCATCGCGCGTGCTGGATATCCCCGCTGTAAGACCCAACGGTTACCATTCCGGCATTGGTGAGATCCCGCTCCCTCCAATACCAGTTGTGAAACTTTTCCAGTCGGGGGAGGCACTGCAGCAGCAGTTCCCTATCGGCGTTCCTTTGAAAAACGCGCTCCACACCCCAGGCCAGGATGGGGATCTGGGAAAACTGCCGAACTTCCTGCGGTTCCGTTTTAATGGCAACGGTTACCATATCTTGCGCATATTCAGGCATCTTCTGATTCCAGCGGTCCTGGAAATCCCAATAATTCCGGAAGATGTCGCGGATCACCTGTTTCTTGTCGGGTAAAATGCTGAGCAGATCAACAACGAACATCGTATCCCAAATCCACTGCCCTTTATAATAGGGCCCGCCCGGATAAACCCAGTTATGTTCCAGGGGTGGGGTCGGGGGCATTATCCTTTCGAGAATGCATTTTTGAAAGATCCGTTCCGTCAGGATTAATGCATCTTCCCGGTTCGATTTAAATAGGGATTTAATATCAATTTCCTGCAAGGCATTTTGCACGAAAGCGGAATTCCCGAAAAGGGAGGGCAGTGCCAGTCCGGCAGCCAGGGTTGCTGATTTTTTAAGAAAAACCCGTCTGTTGGTAGACCTTTTCATAATTTCTACAGCCGTAATTTGAAGATCCTTTATTCGGCCTTAACAAACTTAATTTTTTCGGAAAAAACTCCATCGGTATAATTCAGGATGTAAATGCCAGTTGAAAGTGAGCTGGTATTAAGTACTTCCCTCATTTTGTGCAGATTTATTGTCTGAAGAATTTTCCCGGTCAGATCCATCAGTTGAAGTTTTGAATTGGGGTTGGGAATTGATTTCAGCAAAATGTTTAAAGAATGAGAGGCGGGATTTGGATATACTTCAATTGTCGGAAAACCAGCAGGGGTATTAGCTGCATGATTAATTTCTGATTTTTCCTGTGCCACCACAATCGGAACATATCCTATGGAATATTCGGGCGGCGGAGTGACAAAAAGTGCCGTGTCAAATGCCACCAGGCTGCCACTTGATGGGGCCTTCATATAAGCTTTTTCGATGGTCCAGTTTTTTTGCATGGTTTCAACCAGCAGCTGCAGGCTGTCCTTTTTACCCTGAGTCCATTTATATTGCTGAAAGACAGGTTGATCTATAAATCGATACCAAAAATAGGTAACCATTGAATAATCACTCAGATAGGCAAAGAAAGGGCCTGCCACCGGACCCGGAGTTCTCCAGGAACCCTTTAATTCTGCATGATAAGGAGAGGGATTTGCGGACGGGGCATTGAATTGTTTATCAAGGAGCCCAGTAGAAACAGGCACTTTTGATGCAGGAACGGCGACTCTTAAATTTGCTGAGTCTTTATAATACTCAGGAAAATTCCCCATTCCATCTGAAACATTACCGGTCCATTTCAGGCCGAATGCATTGCTCTGGAAAACAGCCGGAGTAGCAACTTCGTTTATTCCGGCCACGGTTTTTCCATTCTGGTCATAGGTTACCGGATACGTGCGCATAACCGGCTTGTACATCCCGCTGGCAGTGAAGACACCTGAAGGAACCTGACCGCCGTTTCTCCATGCGAGAACTGCATTATAAATGGCGTTCTTACTGTAGAATGTTACATCCTTTGACAGAATGGTTCTGTTTAAGCTATCGACCGGAAATTGCAGCCTTGGAATTTTGTAGTAGCGATTTTGGCTGGCATCATTGGCACTCATGATCGGCACGGTGTTGAACTCCATGGTACCACCTGCCAGGTTTTTAGTTGAGGAGCGTGAATCCAGCCCCCGATTATTATCGAACGGATAATTCTTTGAAATTTTAGCCCATGTTTCCGGGAGATAATAGGCCAGAGGGCCCTTGAAATTCTGAGCATTTAAAAAGAGGGTCCAGCTTTTTTCACCTACCGGATATTTGTCGGTATAGGCAGCAGTAAGAGGCAGTGACATATAGGTGATCCCCAGAAGCTCTCCGTTTGGATTGCCCTGAAATGTCATTCCATCCGGAGGAATAAGTATGCAATTTGATAGTTGAGCAATGCCTAAAATACTGTCTGGCAATGGGGTATCGCTCCAAAAGAATTGCCAGCCAGGTGTGGAAATTTCCTGAGTATAACAGTTTGGTGTTGAATTCATTTTAAATTTCGGCGGACCGTAATGGAACTTATTCCCCGCCCAATAGCCCGGTCCACCTTCAACGGTCTGAAAAACATCACTGTAAGTAGGGCCTCTTTCCGGCCAGTTATCTCTTGCCACCGTTCCAACCGGACAGAGAGCAGTGGTGGTGTTATCAGAATTATCAGGAATTATCCAACTGGAGGGTAAGCCAATCTGGAAATTTGCGACTGGCGTGCTAATTAAAGGCCATATTGCCGAATAAAACCCATATCCTTCACCATAAGAGGCAGGGGGCTGGGCAGGATAGCTGGCGATGTATCCGTGGAGGCCATTCTGGGCATGTGTTTCTGTTACTGCGAGGATTCCTGCAAGCAAGAATATTAGGTATAAGTTCCGCACATTCATGAGATTTTGTCAAGGAAAGGTAACTGTATTCCACCCGCTGCCGGTCAATCCCTTTGACACGTTAGGATATTATTTTGCAGGGGTCTGCCGACAGGGGTTTAATACCTGAACGCCGAACGCATGATTTCAATTTCATTGCGCGATATTCCGTTTTGTCCGGCCATTTTTTCCCAATGACTCACAGACTTTCTAACTGCGGAAAGGATACCATCTGCCTCATTTTTGTTCAGCCTGAAATACTCAGAAACTTTAATTGCAATATCAAAATCAAGGACTCCGCTGGTTTCGTCAATAGTGAGTGATAATTCTTCCTTGTCAATGGATGGGTTGAGGTCGAATGCGGGACTCAGCCATATGGATTCCCGCGGATAAAGCAAGCCGGTAAGCCAGATACTCCCACTTTGCTTTATCAATGCGATCGTTACTTGAGGGGAACTTAGCTATCCAGGTATGACCATTTTTATCCAGGATATTGGCTTTGGGTCTGGCACCTCCCAGCGATGATCCCGGAGCCATTAACAAAGCAAGCCACTTGTTAAGGTTCTTAGTTGTTTTATCAGATTCCACCAGGCCTGCAATGCGCTGCAACTCGCCAACTGAAGTCCAGGGTGGAACCGGGGAGTTCTGGTCATCATTCAAAAAGGGACCGACAGGATCGAGTTTGTATCGTAAGGCACCCATCCTGCAGGTTGCGGCATCCCTTTCCAATGGGCATAAACAAACAATTCTGTTCTATCTGCTGACATGATTATTTCTTACCAAGGAGTTCAATATCCCGGAGCTTTTTTCCGAGTTCATCATCGGCAGCCAGTTTCAGGAAATCGTCCTGTAAACCGAGTACACGCATTACATTAAATACAGCACCAACAGATACCCCCGGATTTCCTTTTTCAATCAGGTAAAGGGTATTTCTGGAGATATCGGCGCGTTCGGCAACCTGGATGGTAGTCAATCTGCGGCGTTTCCTTGCGAGCTTGATATTTTCACCAAATACTTCGAGTATTCTCTGGTGTTTTGGGAAAAGAACCTGTTTCTTCGAATTCATCTTTATACTATATTCTGAGCAAATATAATTAATATGTTTGTAATATAGTACATTACTGAAGAAAAGACCGGATGTCAGCAATTCTTGCCCACCTGCAGGGCACTGGCTGCCGCCTTATCTTTCCCCAAGAGTCATTGTAATTATTTTCGCCTTTCCCTCTCTTAAAATACCCAATTTAATGGTGTCACCCGGATGGAATTTTTTGAGTGCATCGGAATATTCAGCTAATTTTTTCACGGGCTCACCCTCTATGGAGTTAATAATATCCCCGGCAAGCAGACCGGCTTTTTCACCGCAAGAGCCCTGGATGACCGACGCAATTTTAACGCCTTCACCTGTAAAGGCAAAATCAGGAACGGATCCTGTGGAGGCCCTTCTTTCGGCTTTAGGTTTCTCTGTCAAATGAGGAGCTCCCGACGGTATTGTGCCGGTAAATTCAAACGGAATATCGCGATCAGCAAGGTATTCCATCACCTCTTTGGCAACGGCTGCCACTTTAACCAGGCCTTTGCCGTCGATTTTATCCCAGGTATCGGAAGGGCGGTGGTAATTTTCGGTAGCTCCGGTAAACAACTGAACGGCAGGTATTCCTTTTCCGATGAAGGCGGCCTGATCGCTGGCGTCGAGCTCCTGCTGCACCACCTCGCTTTTTACGCCGGTGGTGTAATCGGTTCCCATAAAAACGAACTTCCACTCTTTGGCTGTATTTCCGTTGAGTACCAGCAGTTTTTTATCGAACAGACTCCCGTCGGAATCGAGGTTAACATTAGCCATGATGGTCCCTGGAAAATACTTCCTGGCCTGGCTCACAAAATAGACAGAACCAAGCAACCCTACTTCTTCGGCTGTGAATGCAGCAAAGATTATTGTTCTTTTCGGCTGGCTGGTTTTAGCCATCGATTTGGCTAATTCGAGCAGGATGGAAACCCCGCTGGCATTGTCGTCGGCACCCGGATGGATTTTGCCCTCATCACCCGGGCGTGGGAAAGTGAGCATTCCCGTACCCAGGTGATCATAATGCGCTGATATTACTACCGGTGAATCTTTTAGCTTTTCATCGGTGCCCCTGATCATGCCAATCACATTCTTCATTTGCACATCGTTATCCGGAACGAATTGGGCAGTGAACGGCTGAAAATACGAGTTCCCCAAAGGCTCCAGCCCGTACTCTTTAAATTTACCGGCAATATAGCTGGCAGCAGAATCCAGTTCAGGGGTTGCCAAGCGGCGACCTTTCAATTCGTTTGATGCCAGATATTTAATATGATCCATCATTCGTTGCTCCGAAAAAATAGGAGCGAGTGTACCCAATGGCGCTCTTTTCTGGACCATATTTACGTTTTGGGCACTTGGGTTAAAAATTCTAATCAGCGGAGAATTCAGCACCGGCCATTCTCCTTTTGCCACATTCACCGGTTCGTCGCCTTCGAATCCCAGGTAGCTGTATTTACCGTAATGCGGCAATTTTGTGATGAGTCCGGGAATTGCCGCCTTGTTATCCAAAGCGATGAATGCCTGGTTAATGTCAGGGTTTTGCCCATTGTATACGGTTAATATGAAACTGTGATTTGCTTTTGCCGTTGCACGATTTTCATACACAACCGAATCGCCTGTGAGCGATGAGTGAGAGCCGGCAATTGCACTGTTTATGAGCGCTGCATACTTATTTTCAAAACCGATAATCCAACTCGATCTGTTGGCCGGCAAGCTGACTAATTCGTTGTCATAAACAACCTCAAACTGATCATTGTCAGCGGCTTTCCACTGGCTGACGAATTCCTGATAGATTTTTTTCTTGTT
The DNA here is from genome assembly GCA_903919065.1 of uncultured Bacteroidota bacterium. Taxonomy (GTDB): domain Bacteria; phylum Bacteroidota; class Bacteroidia; order Bacteroidales; family UBA12481; genus UBA12481. The sequence goes on along the minus strand of CAIXHD010000281.1, from coordinate 7,201 downwards.
TTCATCCGCTTTAAAAGGCAAAACAACCAGGTTATCCTTGCTGGCCAGGATTTTCGACCAGGTTGGCGGCACCTCCATCGGATCGAGAATTCTGAAAACATCGTATTGCGGATCGACGGCCATTTTCAGTGGCTCGTTATTCAGATCGAATTCAAAAGTCTGCTTGCGCTCTTTCATGTTCACCACAAGCGTTTCTGTTTTTTTATCCGTGGCAATGGCAATAGGAATATCGACTGTAAAGACATCTGCCTTCTGCTTTTGCTCTAATATCAGTGTGACATGAAATTTATCGCCGGATTTGGAAACCTTCGCCTCATTGATGGCGATCTCCGGAGCCCCGGTGCGGGTAAGCCATTGATTGAAGAATGGTTTTAAATCCTTGCCGGTAACCGTTTCAAAAGAAATCCGGATATCATCGAACGAAGCCGTTTTAAATTTGAAGTTTTGATAAAACAGGGCAAACCCTTTTTTGAAGTTTTCCTCGCCCACGGCACGCCTTAGCATGTGCATCAGCATCATCGATTTTCCATAACCAATGGCTTCGCTGGCAGCATCATGGCGGGATATGAATTTGTTCAGTGGAAAATCGTTGGTTTCGTCCACCACATTCGAAAACTTCTGCAGGGTGGAACGGCGGTAATCTTCGCCCTGTTCCCGTTGTTCACTGATCAGGTGATCAGCTTCGTACGCGGTTATACCTTCGCACCAGTTTCCTTTGCTGAAATCAACATAAACGCTGTTTCCCCACCAGTTATGCAGTAATTCATGCGGATAGGAGGAGTGCAGAATAAATGGGAAGCGGATGATTTTTTCGCCCAGGAGCGTGAATGAGGGCATACCATAGCCTGTTTCCCAGAAATTCTCGACCAAGGCAAATTTCGTGTAAGGGTAAGGCCCGGTCAGCTTCTGGTACATGTCCATATATTGTTCGGTCACATCCAGGTATTTGCCTGCGAGGGCCTCGTCGGGCGTGCGCAAAAATGCCATGGCGTCGATGCCGCAATTCATTTTGTGCGAATATTCAGTGAAGCGGGCACCAATCAGAAAAACCTCCTCCTGAGGTGTGTCGCATTTCCAGGAATCGATATGCTGAGTACCTTTTGTTATTTCATTGGTTCTTTCGCCCTGCGAAACGGTTTTCCATCCTGCCGGTAAAGTCGTGGTTAAGGTATAGGTGACATCTTTGTCAGGAAAAGCCGGAACCCAGAAGGTGGAGCCTGCAAGATATATTCCTGTTTCGTTGATAATTCCGGGCGATTCGCTGAATCCCCTGGCATAATCTTCCACGCTGCCGGAAAAGGAGAAATCAATTTTCCCTTCGTATTGAACAACGAAACTCTCCGAACCTTTCTTCAGTTTTACTTTCCATTTATTCAGTTTTATGGTGCTTCCGGAGCCGCCGCTATCGTCGCGGTCCATTCCCACATCTTTTGCTTTTTCCGCGGAAGCCATTTTCTCTGCCTTGGCATTCTTCGAAAACGAGGTAGGGGTAAGTGATGCATTGAGGCTGAATTCTACTTCATCCGACTGCAGGTTGCTCATGGAATCAGTTACCGCGATATGGGAAGTTGTCGGGTTGATCTTAACGGTTAAAATATGCTGAACCGAGTTGATGTTTTGTGTATGCCCAGCTAAAGTGGTCAGTAATAGTAAACTTACTGCGAGAAATTTGTTCATCCTTGTAGAATTTAATGTTTCATTACCGACTTGCAAGATCGGGATTAAACTTGAAGTAAGAATGAAGAGATTCGAAATCAGAATTCCGAATGCCGAAGTACAAGATTCAGGTTACTATGAAGTTGAAGGCTTCTTCTTCGGCTTTGGTTCCGGCAGCTCCTTAACGGTGATCCTCACAAGTTCGCTGAGCCAGTCGCTGTCCTCAAGATTTTCGATCAGGAAACTTGGCTTCGCCCCCTCATAAGGCGGAGCCTCCACCACGTCACCGATGAAATTGCGGCCACCCTCGGTTGGTTTGATGAACAGCTGGTTGTCGCATATCAGGCCAAAGAGTTTACCATCGGAATAAACTCCGTATTCCCCGAACATCATTTTGGCCGAAATCTCACCTGCATGGTTTATCTGGTCCAAAACAAAATCGAGAAAATTCTTATTTGATGCCATGTCGCTACTTACTTTTATTTTTGAATTTTAATGACAGGAAAATACTACCCCCAATTATTGTGGCGATGAATAGCAGAGACAATTCGATGGGTATTTTATAAACATCAATTAAAATCATTTTCAAGCCCACAAAAATCAAAACGACAGCTAACCCATAACTTAATAGCCAGAAACGGTGAATAACTCCGGCCAATGCAAAATATAGCGAACGTAATCCCAGTATGGCAAAAACGTTCGAAGTATACACAATGAACTGATCCTGGGTAATTGCGAGAATTGCAGGGATGCTATCGACAGCAAAAATCAGGTCGGTTGTTTCAATTAGAATCAACACTAAAAACAATGGGGTGGCAAATCTCCGGCCTTCGGTTTTTATAAAGAATTTATCGTCATGCAATGTGGGCGTCACAGGCATAAACTTTTTAAAGAATCGGATAACCGGATTTTTATCGGGGTCAATTTTCAAATTATTGTGGCCGAACATTTTATACCCGGTAAAAATGAGCAATGCTCCAAATAAATAAATAGTGAAATGGAATTTTTCCAGAAGGGCGACTCCGGCAAAAATGAAAATTACACGCATGATTAATGCACCGATGATACCCCAGAAAAGCACTTTATGCTGATATTTTGAAGGAATCTGGAAATAGGTGAAAATCATGATAAAAACAAAGATATTGTCAACACTCAGGGCCTTTTCGACCAAATATCCGGTAAAAAACTCCAACGCCTGTTGCTGTCCGCGCCAGAAATAAATGATCACATTCAGTATCAGGGCAAGAAAAACCCAGACGAAGGTCCAGGTTAAAGCTTCCTTTATGGTTACTTCGTGAGTTTTTCGGTGAAAAACCCCTAAATCAAGTGCCAGCATGAGAATCACGAAGGCATTAAATAATATCCAGAAAATAATTGGCGTTTCCATTGTGCTATTTTATTTGATAACGATTTTCAAGGGGAGTTTGTTTAATCGACTCAAAAAGGTTTACCATCCGGATAACATTGTTTGATAAATATATGGAGATTTTAGATTAATTTTTGGCTATTAAATTTAAACTAAAAAACATGTCAATAAAAGTAGGATGTTTTGCCCTGGTTAACCCGTTCAGCCTGCTCGAAGCACAGCTGGACCAGATCAAACAGTGGGGATTCAGCTGCGGCGACCTCACCGATAATTCGGATGGAGCCTGTCTGGGTGTTGAATACGGTTTCACCGCACTCGCCAGTCTGGATGCAAATCCGTTCGATATCAAGCGCCTTTTTGAAAGCCGTGGCCTGATACTTTCCAGTGTTTGCGCCCACGCAAACCTCCTTGATCCGGCAGCACCTTCGCGTTATGGAACCGCCCAGATCATCAAGGCGGTAAAACTGGCTGGTGCCATCGGGGTGAAGCATGTGATCACCGCTGAAGGGGACCCCAGAACACCTTTCGGGAAAAGTCTGACTATCGATGAGGCCATTTTCTCGATAGCCGAGAAATTGTATGAGCCGTTAAGGTTTGCTGAAGATTACGGCGTAAAGATTCTGATTGAACCCCACGGACATATTTCGGACTCGGTGGAACTCATGGGCCGGCTGCTCCACAAGTGCAATTCCAAAGCGCTTGGTATTAACCTCGATACAGGTAATCTTTGGTTGGGGGGCGGCGATTCGCTGGAGATGATTGAAAAATTCGGACCCTTGATCGAGCATGTTCACTGGAAGGATCTGCCTGCTGACATGATCGAAAAGAGGGGTACACAGTTTGGCTGCGGCATGTCGCTTACTGCTCTTGGTGAGGGTGTTATCGGCATTGAAGCTATTTACAAGGCACTGGTAAAATCGGGATTCGATGGTTATTCGACCTTGGAAATTGCCGGCGAGGAGGCCGTTTTAAAGAGTTTTGAATATCTGAAAAAACTGGGTGCTGAATAATTAAACCAATGAAACTACCATATATCCGGCTCGGAAAGATCACTGTATTTTTGTTTTGGACATCGTTTCTGCTGGTACAGTGTACTTCAAACGTGCCATCAGTTGGGAAACTGGAGGAAGGTTTTAAAAATCCTTCGATAGAGAACAGACCTCTGGCCTTTTATGACTGGTTAAACGGATATGTGGATACCACAAAGATGGTTTTTGAGCTGGAAGAGATGAAGAGGCAAGGCATGCGTGGAGCATTCATCTGGGATGTGGGCGCCCTTTCAGATCCCGGGAAGATGATTCCGGCGGGTCCTGCCTTTCTGGGGAAACAATCGCTGCAAACAATATCGCTGGCATTGAAAACTGCCGGGCGGCTGGGCCTGGAAATGGGGATGATCGCTTCCAGCAGCTGGAACGCGGGGGGCGACTGGATCGGTGCGGCAGATGCCAGCAAGCAGCTGCTCAGTACAATCCGCGTGGTTACCGGGCCATCAAAACAAAGGATTATGATCGGGAAACCTGAAAGTGAGGCGGGTAAAACCAATGCCATCTCATTGATCAGCTCCATTGCCGTGCCTCATTCCGACTCAAAGAAGCTCGATTATGCTCAGCTTAAAACAATTTCACTTGATGAGTTCAGGACAGCGGATCAGTATATCGACTGGCAGGTACCCGAAGGAAAATGGGATATCATCTCCTTTTTTATGTGCAATACCGGCCAGCCCTTGGAATGCCCGAGTCCGAATTCCAACGGACCGATGATCGACCATTTGAGTAAAAGGGCAACGCAGATTCATTTTGACACCATCCTTTCCCGGCTGGCCAGTATAAGTACGCCGGAAAGCAGGTTAAAGTTTCTGGAGGTGGACAGTTATGAGGTTTGGCCCGCGAAAGACTGGACCCCTGGTTTTATTGAGGAATTTACCACCCGTTACGGATATGATCCTAAACCGTTCCTGCCTCTTCTTCAGGGGTATAAGAGTAATGACAGCATAGTCGGTGAACGGTTCCTGGGTGATTACAACCGGATGGTCGGCGACATGATCATTGAAAATCATTTTAAGCAAGCCACCGACCTGGTAAATGCCAGTGGAATGAAGTTGTTCGCCGAGGCCGGCCATGGAGGCTATCCGCGGGTAGAGCCACTGAAAGGGCTTGGGAATTCTGATGTACCTATGGGGGAATTCTGGAACCGGCAGCGATTCTGGGTCACCAAGGAGGCAGCCAGCGCGGCCCATATTTACGGGAAACAGGTGGTGGCGGCTGAATCGCTTACGGGCTGGAACCATTGGCAGCACGGTCCGGCCGATTATAAGCAATTGATCGATATCGCCTTTTGCGAAGGTCTCAATCAGATTGTATTCCACACCTTTGCCCATAATCCCGCAATCGCAGGAAAGCCTGGGTTTGCCTATCATGCCGGTGAGCATCTCAATGTCAATACCACCTGGTGGGATATGGCGCGGCCATTCATGGATTATCTCAGCAGGTGCTCTTATCTGTTAAGACAGGGTAATTTTGTGGGAGATGCCTGCCTTTATTATGGTGACCAGCAACCCAATGTGATACCGCCCAAACGGATCGATCCGAACATCAAGCCTATATATAATGATGACCAATGTTTGCACTGCGGACAACCCAAACCGGTGAATGTGGGGCCATTGGAAGGTTATGATTTTGATTATATCAATGCCGATATTATTACCAGCACATTACGCGTGGAAGATGGAAAACTGGTGCTGCCTTCCGGCATTTCCTACCGGGTGATGTTGCTGCCGAACACAGTGGATATCTCACTTGAAGTATTAAAAAGCCTGGAGAAACTGGTGACGGATGGAGCCACCGTGATTGGACCAAAGCCGGAAAGGAGCACCTCGCTAAAGAATTATCCGGATTGCGACAATGAGGTGAAAACCATTGCCGGGAAGCTATGGGGCCAGGCCGACGGGAAAAGCATATTTTCAAACACGTTCGGTAAAGGAAAAGTATACTGGGGCAAAACGGTGAAAGAGGTTTTGGAAGAGATGAAAGTTAAGCAGGATCTTGAGGTAAAAGGCATCGACAACAGTCAATATGTGATCGATTACATCCATCACCGGACAGCAAGTGAAGACATCTATTTTGTTTCAAACAGCAGTCCTTCGGAGCAACACGTGACCTGCACCTTCCGGGTGGACTCCAACAGAGTGCCGGAGTTGTGGGACGCTGAATCGGGGCTCATTCAGCGATCGGTTAAGTATTCAAAAGTGGACGGAGGGATTAGCATCGAACTGACCATGGATCCTCTGGCATCGAGGTTTGTTGTGTTTAGGGATAAATCCTCCGGGAAAAATGACAAAGACCTGTCGGCAGATCTGCAGTTTGGTTTTTCCGGTCATTCCTCTGCCACTGCCCCAATCGACCTGACGGGAAACTGGTCGGTAAGCTTTGATGCGGCCATGGGCGGACCGGCGACCTTTGCTATGGGAAAACTTATGGATTGGTCGACCGCTGATTCAGCAGGGGTGAAGTTCTATTCAGGAACCGCAAATTATACCAGGCAGTTTACCATTGAAAAGGAAATGCTTGCAAAGGGAACACGCACTTATGTGGCATTTGAGAATATTCAGGAAATCGCAAGGGTAGCTATCAATGGCAAGGATTGTGGAATTATCTGGACTCCCCCGTACCGGGCAGATATTACTGCACACCTCAAACCGGGGATCAATGAGATCCAGGTTCAGGTGACCAATACCTGGAACAATCGGATTGTTGGAGATTGGCGAAATCCGGAAAAGTTACCCTACACCCACACCAATGCAAAAAGTAAGTTTAATGCAAAAAGCGCGCTGTTGCCATCGGGGTTGATGGGGAAAGCAGAGGTATTATTCGTTAACTAATTCGTAGTTAGCGTTTCGTCCTTTGTCGTCAGTTTGTTGCAAGATGCCTTTTTCTACCAGGTCTTTTATATCACGTAATGCAGTGTCGGTAGAGGTTTTGGTAATTTTAGCCCATTTTGAGGTTTGTAGTTTTCCTTCAAAACCGTCAAATAGCTTGTTGAGTATTAATCGTTGGCGTTCGTTGATGGGTATATGTTGGTGTAATTTCCAAAACTCAGCTTTGCGCAGTATTTTTTGTGTGGTGTTTTCGGTGGAGAGCATCGCATTTTTGAGGCAATGCAAAAACCAGTCGAGCCATTCGG
>CAIXHD010000280.1 GCA_903919065.1 uncultured Bacteroidota bacterium | reverse complement strand
CCAACCTGCTTGTACCGGTCATGAATGGCGCTCCAGGGCATCATTCCGCTGTTGGCCAGCGAGGTTTCCTCACTGTTCTCGGCAAAGTGCTCAAGGATCATGTACGCTTTGGTGTTTACGGATTTTATATGATTAAAATAATCACCGAGGATGTTGATTCTCGACTGGTCGTATTGGCTCCAGGCGCCTAAATCGCTACCGGTATATTTTTGCGTGAGCCCCTTGGAGAGATCAAAACGGAACCCGTCAACTTTGTACTCCGTCAGCCAGTATGTGAGAACCTGCTTGAAAAAATCCCGTGTATGAGGACTTTCATGGTTGAAATCGTATCCCACGCTAAGCGGATGGGGCGATTGCGGATTGAGCCACGGATTATTGGCCGAGGGCTGCCCCGATCCGGCAGCCGGGTCAAAGTACATCGCTGCAAGCGGACATAACCCAAAACAGTGGTTGGTCACGATGTCTAAAATCACGGCCATTCCCCGTTTGTGGCATTCATCGATAAACTTCTTGTAATCAGCTTTCCTTCCGTAAAATTTGTCGGGGGCAAAAAAGAAATTTGGGGCATATCCCCAGCTGTTGTTCCCGTCAAACTCACTGACCGGCATCAATTCAATGGCATTTATTCCCAGGTTTTTCAGGTAGTCAAGCTTATCCATCGCCCTCACAATGCTGCCGGAATCATTGAAATCGCGGAGAAGAAGCTCATATATCATCAGATCCTGCTGGGTTTCGTTGATGGCCGGTGGGGTGAATGAGGCCACTTCCCAGGAATAAGAAGATTGGTTTGTCTGGAAAATGCTGACAGGCCCCAGCGTTTTGTCAAAAGGATAGGGTTTCAGATCAGGATAATTGGACTTCCGGATCCAGCGGTCGTTCCAGGGATCGAGGATCTTGTCGCAATAGGGATCGGCGATTTTCAGTTTTCCATCGATGAAATATTGATAGGCATATTCATTCTGACCAGTCAGGCCGGCAAGGGTGATCCAATAGTTTTTTCCATCGGGTGTGCGTTTCATGTAATTCTGGTCATTGGGCAGCCAATCGCTGAATTCTCCAATGGCGAAGGCAAAGTTTTTCAATCCGGCAGGGTCGTTCAGGACCAGGGTCACGGTATTGTTGTCAATATAGTTTATCCCATTTTTCGCTCCGGTGGGTAAAGCCTCCACTATAACCGGTCCACGCAGATAAATACTGACAGAATCCCGGGCCTGTCCGGATATGCCTGTGGCCACTGCTTTTACCCAATAGGTTCCGGGCGCCATTCCCTGTAAAATCAGCGGATAGGCCATGGAAGAAGTGGATTCGGTCTTCAGCAGTTGCTGGTCAAGATAAATGCTGATGTCCTGGTTCTGCAAGGCTTCCACGCAAACAGGCATCACCTGGTTCGGACTGGCCAGCGGATCCCGGCTGGTTGGGTTCATGATTTTCACATTGAGTGCAGGGTCATAAACATCTGCCAGAATATCGGAACCATCGGCATTTTTGTGTTCCGGATAGTTTCCGGAGGGATTTGGCTCGCCTCCGCGAAACACGAAGGCCATCTTCAGGATCTTTTCCGCTGTTGGAACGTTATAATATTGCCGGATATTGGGGATGACAAGACTGTACAGATTGTCGCTGACTTTTG
>CAIXHD010000279.1 GCA_903919065.1 uncultured Bacteroidota bacterium | reverse complement strand
GCATTTCCGGGTGTGGCATTGTTTTTAGCTTCCTTCTGTTCATTCTGCGAGATAATAATGCCGTAATTATTGGTTAACCCAATGGAAACGGCCTGTTCCAGCGTCATCACTTCCTGAGCGCCAGCCCATCCGGCCAGCAGAAACAGAAGTGTACCCGTTGCAGCTAATTTTTTCATCCGTTAGAAATCCTCCTCTTTATTTGGGTCCACTTCAACGGTCATTTCAGTATAATCGATGATTTCCGGGTGCGGATTCCTCGACAGATAGGAATAGATGGCCGGTATCACGTAAAGCGTCAGGAAAGTGGCAAAAAGCAGTCCGCCGACCACTGCGATACCCAGTGACTGCCGGCTTTCGGAAGAGGCTCCGAGGCTCAGTGCGATCGGGAGAATACCCAGGATCATGGCGGAGGAAGTCATCAGGATCGGACGAAAACGCGAAATGGCCGCACGCTGAACTGCTTCGGCTTTTTCTATGCCCGCCTCCTTTCGCTGGTTGGCAAACTCGACAATGAGTATTCCGTTTTTAGTCACGAGCCCTATCAGCATAATAATACCGATTTCGCAGAAGATGTTCAGGGTCTGATTAAAATACCAGAGCGAGAACAGGGTGCCGGCAATAGCCAGCGGCACGGTGAACAAAATAATCAGCGGATCGACAAAGCTTTCAAATTGGGCTGCGAGAACCAGGTATATCAGCACTATGGCAAGCAGGAAAATGTATATCAGGCTGGATGAACTTTCGCGATAATCGCGCGACTGGCCTGAAAGAGCGGTACTCATAGTGGCGGGCAGAACCTTTTTTGCAGCTTCGTCGAGGGCCTTGATGCCATCACCGATAGTGGCGCCTTCCACCAGACCGGCGGAAACGGTGGCGGAAATGTACCGGTTAAATGAGAATATCGAAGCGGGGTTGATGGATTCCTCCATGATGATCAGGTTATCGAGCGAGATCAGCTCACCACCAAGATTTCGAACATAAAGGTTTCTCAGGTCATCGGGTTTATCGCGATCGTATCGCATTACCTGCCCGATAATCTCATACTGCTTTCCACCCATGATAAAATAACCGTAACGCTGATTACTCATGGAGAGCTGCAGCGTGCGGGCGATTTCCTGTGTGGATACGCCAAGTTGTGAAGCTTTTTCCCGGTCGATCCTGATACGCAGTTCGGGCTTGTTAACCTTGAAGTTGGCATCGACAAACTGAAGAATCTTAATTTTTCGCGCCTCATCAAGAAAAGCGGGCAGCACGTCGGTCAGTTCCTTCATGTTTGAAGCCAGAAGAACATATTGTACCGGCTGTCCGGCAAACCGGTCGCCAATGGTTGGAGGTTCAAAAGGCATTGATCGTATCCCTGTTATGGAGGGCAGATCGCGGGTGGCCTTTTTGAAAATTTCGTGCTGGGTAACCGTACGGTCTTTCGGGTCGGTGAGGTAAATGATTTCCTGCGCCTTGTTCGGGTTTTCGATGGTCCCCATGCTGGGGGATATCCAGGTGAAGGCGATGCTGGCTTCAGGAATAGAGTCAGCCACATACTGGTCGACCAGGGACGCGTAAGAAGTCATGAATTCATAGGTGGATCCTTCGGGAGCCAGCAGTGGTATCCGGATATTTGAGCGGTCCTCGGATGGTGCCAGTTCTGAGTGCAGCGACTTGTAGAATACCCCGATGAGTACAATGAGCAGTGCGAAAATTGGTATGACCAGCCAGCGATGACCCATAAACCATTTCAGCGAATAGCGGTATCCGCGGTTCATACCGAGGAAGAAGGGTTCCGTTTTGCTGACCAGCCAGTTCTGGTTCAGATGGCGTTGGACCTTAAGTATCCGGGAGCACATCATCGGCGAAAGCGTCAGGGCAACGAAAGCGGATATGAGCACCGAGCCGGCCACCACGATGGCGAATTCCTTGAACAGGCGGCCTATCAGTCCCTGAAGGAACATCACAGGCAGAAATACTGCTGCCAGAGTGATCGTTGTGGAAACCACTGCAAAAAATATCTCTTTCATTCCCTTATGAGCAGCAGGGACGGGATGGATTCCGGTATCGATCTTGGTATATATATTTTCGAGCACCACGATGGCATCATCGCAAACAAGCCCGATCGCCAGCACGATGGCCAAAAGGGTTAGCACGTTGATTGTGAGCCCCATGAGCGCCATAATGATAAAGGATCCGATGATAGAAACCGGGATGGCCACCACGGGTATGATTGTGGAACGCCAATCGCGGAGAAAGATGAAAATAATCAGCACCACGAGGAGAAGCGACAGGATCATGGTTTGCCCAACCTCTTTCACTGCACCACGCTCAAACTTTGTAAAGTCGTAACCGACAGTCACCACATAAGTTGACGGGATCTCTTTTTTAATAATCTCAATGCGCTTGTAGAATTCATTGGCAATGGCAATATTATTAGCACCTGTCTGGGGAACTATTCCAACAGCCACCTGAGGCAGTCCGTTGACCAGTACCGTTGACCGGTCGTTTTGCGGATAGAGTTCCGCATTTCCCACATCGGAAAAGCGGATGATATTGCCGTTCGCCTGTTTAATGATAATATTATTGAATTGCTCGGGCGTCTGAAGTAATCCGATAGTCCGGATGGTAAGCTCGGTTAGGGAGCCCTCGATTCGTCCGGAAGGCAGTTCAATATTTTCGCGGCTTACGGCGCGCTCGATATCTGTAGCGGTGATTCCGTTGGCGGCCATTTTGTATGGGTCGAGCCAGAGCCGCATGGAATATTTCTTTTCTCCGATAATCTTGATTTCGCCAACGCCGGGAATGGTTTGTAATCGGTTTTTAATGGTGTTCTCCACCAGGTCGTTCACTTCCATTATACTGTGTACGCTGCTGCTGACGCCCATAAAAATGATATTGTTGGCGTTGGCGCTCAGCTTTTCGACAATAGGCGGATCCACATCTTTGGGAAGAAGCCTGATCGCTTTGGATACCCTGTCGCGAACATCGTTGGCTGCAGATTCCATCTCTTTTCCGAGATTGAATTCAACAGTGATGAGGCTCGACTGGTCGGTTGAGACCGAAGTCAGCACACGTATACCTTCAATGCCGTTGATAGCATCTTCGAGGGGCTCCGTTATCTGGGCCTGGATAATTTCGGGGTTGGCTCCGGAATAAGTGGTATTAACGGTAACCACCGGCGGGTCCATTTCAGGATATTCGCGAACCCCCAGGGAAAAGAAGCTGACGGTTCCAAAGATCAGGATCAGCAGGGAGAAAACTATCGCGAGTACCGGCTTGTTAATGCTCAGTGATGACAGGCTCATCTCAGTTGATTTTAACGATGGTAAGCGGGGTTCCGTTCTTTATCTTAAGCAGGTTGGTGGTCACCAGGCTATCGCCCGGTTTCAGTCCTTCAATAACCTGCACATAATCGCGATTTCTAACGCCTGTTTTCACCATAATGGCGCTTGCAATCCCTTTATGCCTGAGGAATACCGAGTATCCCCGGATTGATGGAATCAGGGCAGAGGTAGGAATGAAAATGCTGGGGGTTGACTCCAGCAGGTTGAGTGATATTTTGGCTGAAGTTCCCGGAACCAGGCTGCCATCCTTATTGTCGGCGTCGGCTCTCACCAGTAATGTTCTTGTACGCTGGTCCACAGCAGGTTCAATAGCCTCCACCAACGCCTTACGTTCTTCCGGAAGGTAATCAGTCCGGTAAGTAATTTGTGAACCGATCTGCAGGTTGCGGGAATATCGCTCGGGTATAGAGAAATCGATTTTCATGCGGCTCACATCCTGCAGGTTTGCGAGCACCATACCGGGGGTAACGAGAGCACCTTCGCTCACGCTGCGCAGACCGATCTTACCGGCAAACGGTGCCTTTATCTCAGTTTTTGCAAGATCCACTTTCAGTACATCGATTTCGGCCTGGAGAGTGCGTTTTGTATTTGTTACCTCATCAAAGCGCTCCTGGCTGATACCGCCTTTGGACAGCAGCACCTTATCGCGTGCCTCATTGGCTTCCGCATACTGAAGCTCGATGGTCAGCTTGTTAATCCTGGCATTGATATCGGCTCCATCAAGTTTAAAGAGCAATTGGCCACGCCTTACATTGGCGCCCTCCTTCATCAGGATAGAAACAACTTTTCTGGAGATTTCGCTCACAACATCCACATGTTCACGGGCCAGAACTGTGCCCACTGTTTCAACCTCGTAATTTACCGCGGTATCTCTGGCAATATAACATTCAACAGGGATAGGAGCTGCTCCCGCAGGTGCAGTTGCATTAACGGTTTTGACCGACAATACCGTTAATTTCAAAATGATCAGAACTGCGACCACTACCGCAAATCCTGAAATGATGAATATTCTTTTCATCTGAGATATTTTAATTATTCCGGAACGTACACACCCGAGCCGATAAAATAACTGGTACCCGGGATTGCTTCCACATAACCGATCTTCAGCTTTTCACCAATATCACCAGGTTTTATCCAATAGAATTCAACAAAGCCTCCGCCGTTCTGGGCAGCAGCCGATAATAATCTGATCACAAAATTCCCCCTGCTGTCCTGATAGTTATACAGATTTTTACCTTGCAGGTCCTTCTGGGTCGCATGGGCGATGTTGTAACAATTGAAATTGTACACATAGAAATATCCGGATTTATCCTCATAAAACCGGATTGAATCGATATACGTCCGAATAAAACGGACACCCTGGATTGAATCGGGAATATTCTTCAGACTTTCGCTCAGGCCCATGGCTGAGGCGTGTACCACTGCGGTGGCAATCTGTTTGTTGTTATCGAGTTGGGCTGCAATCAAATCTGCCGGATCATCCTTGCACTTATCGCACGAGGAAAAAACAAAAAGGACAGCAACTAAAAAAAATATAATGAAGGAAGGTCTTGTTCGCATGAGAGGCAAAGTGATTTGCCTATAAATATACAAAAATCAGAGTTTCAAAGAAACCATATACTGATTACCTGAAATTGGCCCATAGGCTCGTGAATATCCGAATGAGAGTGTCGATTTAAGCAGCGAAAACAGCACAATTTCAAAATCGATTTGTGCCCCCGCAGCGAAGAAGTTTTCCCTGGGAGTTAAAGTACGATCCTTCTGCTGGGGCAACCCGTTATCAATGTTTGTTGCCATGCCCATTCCGAATAGGGAGAGCCTCGCATAAGTACTGTAAAAGCCCAGAAAACCGAATTTTCGGAAGCGAATGGGTTTCAAATCTATTTCGGTGATCAGTTTTCCATAATTCATAGCAGAAATCGCGTTGATCTCCAAACCCGGAAAACTCTCCATTTCGCGGTATTGCTGGGCTGAGCGATAATCAACGTAATTGTTCCCGAAACCGCCGAAATAGAATTTAGAGTTTGATTTATCCGATGCCCCGAAACTTTGTCCCACAGAAGTCCTGAACCAGAGCGATGAATTGCGCAGCGGAAGCAGGAAGCCAAAATCGAAATTATTAATCAGCTGGGGATAAAAAGCAATTTCTGAAGAGCTGGCAGAGAGACTGGAGTAAGCATAGGCATTCCAGTCGTATCCCTGCTCCGGTTCAATGGACCCGAGGGATTTGCGCAGGTAGCTCTTATGAAAGTTCACCAATCCGATATACATATTCTTGAAATCTGAGGCCACATTCTGATAGGACGGCAGGGTTTCAAGATCGCCATAAGCGCTGATCCGTGCATTCAATTCCGTTTTTGTCGGGGAAAGCCGGTTAAACAGCTTATAATATTTAGCGGTAAAAGAATATCCTGCCCTGCTGAATTTGGTGGGACCAAACAGGTCGTAGAAATCCGCATAATTATAAGTGGCGCTGAAAGTCCAGTTCCAATAAGTGTAATCCATGGCAAAATGCAGCTTTTGCTTTGCCGCCAGGGATTCATACGGTGATATCGCAATTTTCACTTTCAGGGAGTTCAATCCGAGCGGATCCATGAAATTAAGCCGGTAACCGCCGGCCACATAATTTTTATATCCCTGAATTATTGGATAAGCACCGGCCATTTTAAGTTCTTTTACCGGATGATAAGTCTTTTCTATCACATGAAGTGAATCGAGGTTGACTACTGACGGAGGAGCGAGCCGCCACGATTCCACCACGGGATATTTCAGGTAGATTTTCTGCCCCAGGTATTCTATAGCCTTTACATCAGGCAGAGTATCGATTTTCATGATCCCGGGCGTCATCCCTTCATGGGAGTATTCAAGCAGGAACATGGAATCCTTTGAGAGTGGAACCGGTCGGAAAAATCCACTGGTTGCGTTGGTGAGAATCTCCGGCTGTCGGGTATCCAGGGGAATTCGGAAAACGTTGGAAACTCCTGTATAATAGGAGGTGCCATAAAGATATTTCCCATCAGGTGAGAAAACGAAATTGGCAGCCGGGTTATCTTCGAATTCATAAATTTCGGAAAATCCGGTTTTACCGGCCAGCAGATCCGTAATTCCGATCAGCACTACCTTTTGTTTACCCTCCACATTAGAGAGTGTTCCTGACAGGGTGAGGCCATCGGGAGAGACATCAAGATCGGAAAGATCCCTCCCGAACGGAAGGGTATAAAGATCTTGCCATGTTTTATACGGAGGTGTTATACGAATAAGAGTTGACCGTCCGCTCATGCTCTGAACACCGTATATGCATTTGTCCCTGCGATTAAAAACCAGGTTTCCTGCCCGGTCATACTTAATCAGATTTTTTACCCGGCCGGTGCGGGCATCAATGGATTGCAATCCCCGCCAATCAGAATTATGTGTGGAAGCAAAGAGTGTCTTTGATGAATCGTCGAAAGCCAGACTGGTCACATAAAAGAGTCCGGGAGTTGGAACAGGTGCCACAGTCCGCCTGGCTCCGGTTTTGAGGTTAATGCATTCGATATGTGCCAGTTTACCCGGATAATTCACTGCCACATAAACTTCCCCGGTCTCCCGGTCGAAGGAGGGACGCGAAACTGAACCTAATGGTTTGTCCACAACTTTGCGATACCCGGTTACTGGAAGTTTGCTGATGGTGGTCATGTTAGCCTTCTGGAACTCCTTTTCCCACTTGATCCAGTTATCCCATTCTTTCTGAACCGGGGTTTTATATACCTCTTTAAACTGGCTGGCATAAAATCTCCGGCTTGTATCGGTACGGGAATAAAATTCCTTGAGTTTATCCATTCCATACTGATAAGCCAGATAGCTCACGAACCTTGTTCCATAGAGGTATGAATTCACACCTACCTGAAAATCAACGGTTGTGCCCTCCGTTTCGAGGCCGATCACATTATAAAAGAAGCTGCTGTCGCGCACCATGGTGCGGAAAACCATCTCATCATATCCACCCATAACGCGACCAATGCCGCCCGACATCCAGGTTTCCATAAAAACGGCGATACCCTCATGGTACCATCGCGGGGAATACCAGCGGGGAGTAGTGATATAGCTGTAAAACAGGGAGAGAGGATCGCGGTTATCAGGCATTACTTTGCCTCCGAAAAACTTGTGGATATTCCGGTCGGTTTTCGACGACTTATCGCACATCACCTGGTGAGCGAGTTCGTGGCTCATAAGCCATTGCATTCGCTCATTGGATGGGATCACTGAAAAGGTATAATCAAAAGGAGAAACACCGATATTCAAAAAGTTCCAGGGTATGACGTTAGTGCCACCATTGCCCGCATCGGAAAAGTCGTTAAACAGGATATTGGTCGGTCCGGAGGGGGTATAATCCCAGAACTTCTTGTGAAAATCAAGTGCATTTTCAAAGGAGCGAACCGTATGCGGTACCAGGTAGGAAGTATTCTTATCAGGAAAAACAAGCTTCATATTGGCCGTCCTGAATTCCTCAAGTACTATATTCTTTTGCGCCAATAACGGGCTGAACGAGGCGGCCAGCAAGAAAAACAGCCATTTAGCGAAAAATTTGTTATTCATCATTCAGGCTGATATTGGGTTCAACTTTTCTAAATAACCGTTAATTTTGAAGTGAATTAAGGACATCAGCAGCATTAAAAAAAAATCCCAGATTCGTCTGACCATATAAAACGCCTTCGAGTTGGATACTATTTACGGCTCCCAGTCCGATTCCGAGGTAACCTGCCTTTAAATCGTAATTCGACATAACAATCTGCAGCCCATCCTGGGCAAAAATCCCGATACCGATTATGCCAACCGGGATAACATTAATATCACCTATCCCCATATACGCGACCTGGATTTTTTCCGATGCATCAAACTGGAGAGAAGACTGTGCTGCATTGAGATCTTCCTTGGCAGCATAAAAAAAGGATAGGTTTTCACGGTTATAGACAAACACTGACAGGCCTGGTTCACGAGCGGTAAAACGTGTATTAATTTCCTGACTGCCAGTCATCTGTAGTTTTTCACTGGCCGATGCCTGAAGTTTGTCCTGAACCCCGGCCTGAAGTTTGTCCTGTTCATGCATCTGAAGATTATCCTGAGCCGTATAAATTTGCAATTGCTGCTGCGACGACAGTGAATAACTCAACAGCCTGGTACCCATAGCGTTATCCTGAACCAACCCGGCCAGTTGTATGCCTTGCATCAAGAGTTGATCGCGTATTGATTTCAGCTTTTTCAGCTCCTCCTTGCGCTCCTTCATTATATTGCTGCTGACCAGGAAATTATCCATGCCTTTGAGGGCTGATTCAAGTACAACATCGCGTTCGTCGAGGGTTTTAACATAATTGCCAAAATCGCGCAAACTCTTTTCCACATCGGCCGATTCATCCATGTTTTCCTTAAAATAAAATCCCTTTAACAGGCTGATGGTATTTCCCAGGGTTTCGTTATTGTTTTTGATAAAGGAAGAATAGTCTTTCAGGAGCATCAGCTGCGAAAATCCCGGATCTTTGCTATTGAGACCCTGCTCCTGGAAAACGGTGACACAGTTGTCGATTTTAATGCAGAGATCTTTGGTGAATACAGTAAAATAGACCAACCCCTGAAGCATTTTTTTCAGTTCAACGGTGTCGGATGTCAGTTTACTTCGGAGCAGAATATCCTTTTCGGACATCTGGCTTTTATGGTACCTGTCGGCCTTACCAAAAGTCCCGGAGCTCTTGCCCTTGAAAACAGGCGGAAAATTTAGGGCCAGGGCAATAATAAACAGAGCGACAATAACGACAGCTCCGATAACGACTTTTGTTTTCTTATTCATTCGTAAAGAATTGTTTGTTACATGGATTCATGGATGGTGATTTGCCGGAGGCTAAATAAAGATCTGAAGTATTGATGCAGCAAATGCCCCTACGATTCCGATATTTTGTTGAGCATCAATAATAACCCTCAGCTGTTCATTAGACCAAACAGCGCCTATCTCAACTAACTGAAAAGCTTCCGATAAATTTATCGGGGTTGCATAAACTTTCAGTCCATCCTGTGCCAATACTATTACTACCGAGATCTCAAGGACATTGAGGTTAGCCGCACTAACTGCGTTTATCTGCGCCTGGCTGGTAACAATCGCCAGATCCTCCCGACTACCCGGCACAAACTGCAAGCTCGCCTTGTCGTATAATATGCCACCGGTAATTGCAGACAAGTTCTCTTTTGCTAAAACACTGACATTAAGATTATCCGAAATCAAGCCAAAACCAGTTTCCTGGGCAGCAGCAGTAAGCCTTTCCTGCGACAGCGGCCCTCTTGCCAGATTATCGCGGGCCAATGCCTGAATCTTATCCTGAGCATAGGACTGCAATTTATCCTGAGCCATAACTGCCTTAAATTGATCCTCGGCGGCGATCACATAGGAGCACATAGTCCCGGTGAGTGACCCGTCCTGGACAAGTGCTCCAAACTGAAGGGTTTTAATCACCAGCTGGTCGCGAATGGACTTCAGAGTATTAAATTCAGATTTTTTCTCCTTCAGCAACTTATTGCTGACCAGAAATTTATCCATGCTCCGGAGGGCTTCTTCCAGGATTGAATCCTTTTCAATCAGGGTTTTAACATAATTCTGGAATTCCCTCAGGTCCTTTTCCACATCAGCCGATTGGTCGGCCTTGTCTTTAAAATAGAATCCGCTCAGCAAGCTGATTGTATTACCCAGGGTTTTATTATTGTTTTTTATAAAAACCGAGAAATCATTCATGGCCATCATATTCTTGTATCCGGCCTCCTGATTTGTTAATCCCCTGTATTGAAATACATGTACGCATGAATCAATCTGGGTGCTAAGTTCGTTAGTGAAAACCGCAAAGTACATCAGCCCCTGTATCATCCCTCTTAATTTGGCTGTGTCGGCGGTTAGTTCACTCCTGAGCTGAACATCTTTTTCAGTCATCTGGCTTTTCCGATACTTGTCGGCTTTACCAATGGTTCCGGAGCTCTCTCCCTTGAAAACTGGAGGAAAATTAATTGCGAAGGCGACAATGATCACCAAAACCACAACCACTGCCCCGATCAGGATTTTAGTTTTTTTATTCATGGTATTCTGATTTTACTCTGATTGTTTGTTGATGGTTACTTTATTCTGATACAGCTGACTTCCCCTGCGGTTGATTGTCAGTGAAATATCGTGCTGCCGGCTGTTTTTGTTTGTCAGCTTTATGCCAATTTTATTGATGCCGGTACTTTGGATAAACAGCTGATTTAATGAGGTGGAGATTTTCGTTTGCTGGTCGACCACTTCGTTCACGACTACCAGTAAATCAAAATCATCCGGGTTAAAATCAATGGTTGATTCGATCATTTCATCTGATGAATTATCGAGATAGAGTTCAACAACACTTGAAGAATAACGGGTGCGTAAGGCAGTTTTTACCTGCCAGCCCTGAAAATTCAATATGTCGCCACTTGTCCAGTCGGCCGGCGCTCCCTGACCTGCCAGGGTGCCCTTCATTTCTTTGTCGAACAAGGCGGGTTTAAAATCGGCCCGATACAAGCTGAAGAGGAAAACCCCCAGAAAGATTCCGGCAGCCAGAGTAAAGGAATATCGGAAGACCGGTTTCTGCCAAAAACTGGTAACGATTTTCACACTGCTGTCAACGGCTTTTTTTGCAAACTTGTCCATATTGATTTGTTTCATTATTGCATTCTTCAGGTCAGGTTCAACTGAAATATCCGGCGACGCCGACATTTGTTTGTGGATCGCCTTACACTGTTTTTCGATCAGGGCTGCATCAGGGTTTTCAGTGAGATACTGCCTGAGTTCTTCCCGTTCTGCCGGGGTTAGTTCCCCATCAAGATCCCGGTAAATATATTCGATGAAATTTTTATCATTCATAATTCAGGAATCCCTTCTTAACCAATATTTTCCGTAATTGCTCTCTGGCGATAAAGAGCCTCGACCGTACCTTTTCAACAGATATTTCATGAACTTCAGCCATTTCCTCGTACGATAGCTGATTGTAATATTTCATCACCAGAAGAGTACGGTAATCCGATGAAAGCTCCTGCATTCCCAAATCGAGCATTCCAATGTTGCGATCGGGCCGGTCGGAATAATGATCGTCAGCTGCAAGATTTTCCAAGTTCTGCAATTGATCATGATGGGGATGCTTTCTTATCCAGGTAATCGTTTCATTAATGGCTATGCGGTATATCCAGCTAAAAAACTTGAATTTACTGTTGAAGCTGTCCAGCTTTTCATAGGCCTTCACAAAAATATCCTGTGTAAGGTCCTTTGCTGTTTCAGTATCTCCAACCATTCTGAGCACCATTTTGTAAATTATTTTCTGATAACGATCAACCAAAATTCCAAAGGAATCGACATTGCCATTTATGACTTTAGCAACCAAAGCATTGTCGTCCATTGTTATCATAATTACTTACAAATCAGAAATAGTTGGTCAATTTACCGAATCTTTATCCGAAAAAAATTTCTGTTCGTCAAAAAGTAATTTCCGGAGGCCTCTATCCGAGTAATGAAAGTTTCCAGATATCCTTGCGATTCATCCTGAGAACCGGCGCAATGGCCATGCATCCGCTGCGTCCGATATTTTTTTGCAATACTTTCAATTCCGTTAGTTTTTCCTGTAATGACGGATCCTTTGGGATTTCCAGATCATTCTCCTTCAGCATAATGTAACTCTTTGCCTTGATCGACAGCTCGAGGTATAAACTTATATAGCAGTACATATCGAAAACGATTTCGGCCGGATAATGCTCTTTGATGGAAACCAGGTAACCCCCGGTTTTTGTCTCAGAAAACCGTCCCTGTCGGATCATTTTAAGAATGGAAACTTCTGAGTCGAATTCCAGCTCCAGCCAGTCGCGGATCGATTTCTCGTTCTTTCCGAAAATAAGCAGCATGGTTATGGGAACCAGCAGAACAATAATAACGGTTGATATAAGTGGTGACAGGAGGAACTGGTTAAATAGCCCATGAATGAAAAAAGCGGTTAGAGCACCGTAAGCACTTACGATAAAGAGGTTTGAGTGACGGTTTTGTGCCCCCATGCATAAAATCCCGAATATGGCAGTTGCCCCGCCATGCATAACTGCAGTTCCAAACCCACGGGTAATCCAAACCATCGGATTAGGCTCACCGGCTCCGTATTCAAACAGATAAAACAGGTTTTCGACCAATGAAAATGCTGCACCGATTGAAAATCCATAAACGGCTGCATCAATCATAAAACCGATTTTACTTGTTTTAATCAGAATCCATATCAGGGTAAACTTAAGTGTTTCCTCAACAATGGGGGCCAGAAAACCCGAGTAGGTATCGAAGCTCATATGAAGGCTGCGGATCAGAAAGGTATTGGCAAAATAGCTGACACCTGCGCTGACAATACCCCAACCCAGACACATCAGCAACAGTTTCTTGTTAACCAGTTTCAGGCTGTCGAGGTAAAGCATCATGATTAAAAGAAGAAAAACAGGAATCAGGCTGATGAGTAGTTTTGTAACCATAATTGTATTATTTGACCGTTACGCTAACCGATTTGTATGCTGGCGTTTCGCAATTGGCGCAGGTATTATTTATGGAGAGGAGGGTGTTTGTTTCAGGGAAATAGGCAGCAGCGCATCCTCGTCGGATAGGGTAAGGAATGGCATAATAGCCTTCCATTTTCTTCTCCCTATTATCATAATGGCTTGATATTTCAACCATTTGTTCCGGATTGATATTTCTTTCCGCCATATCTTCGGTGTTCATGAAAAGCACACGCCTCTCATTGCTGATTCCACGATACCGGTCGTTCAGTCCGAAAATTGAGGTATTGAACTGGTCGTGGCTGCGAATCGTCATGAGCATCAGCTCACCTTCTTTTGGAACGGCCATTTCAAGTGGATGGTTGCTGAAATGTGCTTTCTTGTCCCCTGTGTTAAATGTCCGGCTCCTGAGCGGATTATCAAGCGTCAGAACAGACTTGGAAGGTGCATGCTGCGGAAGATTTTTGAATGCTGGAATAGTTTTGGAGATCGTTGCTCTTATATATGGATAATCGGAACCAAAGCGCTCCCAGGGAATTCCCTGATTTTCACCCAGCGAGGCCCCGGCCAGACCGGTAATGATGGATATTTCGCTTCTGAGTCCGGGAGCGATTGGTGTCAGGCATCCGCGGGTAAAGCCGATTTTGCCCATGGCATCTTCGATGGATGACACCTGTACTTCACCGTTACGGACATCTTCTTCGGTTCTTGACAGGCAGGGCAGGATAAGTGCTCTTTTGCCGGTAACGAGGTGGCTTCTGTTCAGCTTTGTGGAGATCATCACCGTCAGGCGGCAGCTCCGCAAAGCCTCCTCAGCGAATGCAGTATCAGGAACTGATGAAGCCAGATTTCCTCCCAGGGAGATCAAAAGCTTTATTTTTCCAGCCGCCATTGCCCTGATGGCCGGAATCGTGCTTAGTCCCGGAGTTCGGGGCATCGGTAAAGCAAAATGATTTTCCATGGCATCCAAAAAGGCCCCGGGCATATTTTCTCCGGCGCCGGATGTGCGAATTCCCTGAATATTGCTGTGACCGCGGACAGGGCATACCCCGGAACCCGGTTTTCCTATATTTCCACGCAGAAGGAGCAGGTTGATTATTTCCTGTATGGTTTCAACGGCATTGCGATGGTGAACAATTCCCAGGCACCAGCTGGCGATCACGCTTTTGGCCTTGTAATAAATTCCGGCTGCTTCCAGGATCTGGTCTTTCGGAACTCCGCTGGCCCTGACGATCACCTGCCAGGGAGTATCCTTTACCTGTTGACAGTAGGTGTCGAATCCGCTCGTATATTCATTGATAAATGCTTTGTCGAGAATGCCGCCGGAGCGCTCCTCCTCTTCCAGTGTTGCCTTTACGATTCCCCTCACCAGTGCCATATCACCATTGATGACAGGCTGGATATAGAGCTTGGCCAGAGCGGTTTGTTTACCGAAGTAGGTTCCGGGCTTCTGGGGATCGGCAAAACCCATGAGGCTGGCCTCCGGCATCGGGTTAACAGCAACGATCTTCGATCCTTTTCGTACTGCTTGCTCCAGTGAGCTCAGCATGCGCGGATGGTTTGATCCGGGGTTGTGGCCGAAAATGAATATGGCTTCTGATTTTGGAAAATCGTTGAGGGTAACGCTGCTCTTGCCGAAGCCAAGGCTCATTGCCAATGCCTTACCGGAAGGTTCATGACACAGGTTGGCGCTGTTGGGAAGATTATTGGTGCCGAAAGCACGGGCAAACAGCTGAAAAAGAAATGCCGCTTCATTTACCGACTTGCCCGATGAGAAAAATACTGCTTGAGAAGGATCTTCCAATGCCTTCATCTCCTCAGCAACTACCCGGTAAGCATGATCCCAGGAGATGGGCCGGTAGTGTGTTGCGTTTTCATCCAGGATCATGGGTTCCGTGAGCCGGCCTTGCTGTTCAAGCCAGTAACCGGAGGTGAGGAGAAGGTCCGGAACTGACCATTTCTTAAAGAAGTCGGGAGTAATGAGCTGGGTGGTGGCTTCGGCGCTGACACTTTTGGCGCCATTTTCGCAGAATTCGAAATGAGAGCGGCCCTTTTCCGGGTTTGGCCAGGCGCATCCGGGGCACTCAAAGCCGCCTGCCTGGTTGAAATTGGCCAGGAGT
>CAIXHD010000278.1 GCA_903919065.1 uncultured Bacteroidota bacterium | reverse complement strand
GCAGCTACTGTGTTGCAATAAATTCCCTGAGTATAACGCCCGTAAGTTGCTGCGTTGTTATACAGATTGGTGACCGTATTTCCTGAAATTGTCACCGTTCCGGTTCCATTGCTATTGATTCCAATTACATCCCCAGTTCCGGCGGTGATGGCGGTAGTGGCCCTGATACTTTGGGCAGTAGTTAAACTGCCAATACTATTATTGCTGATCGTAGTATTTCCTGCCGATCCGCCTTTAGATATCAAACAAATGCTTGGGCCAGTTGTTAAAACTACCGCAGCTGCAGATATTGAACCAAAAATATTCTTTTCGCAGTCAACTGTTCCCGTTCCTGAAATGCTGATTCCTAAGAATTGTGACTGATGATATGCACGATTAAATTTGATATTGTCGTTTCCCGTAGATGCTCCAATCGTATTGCCCGTAGCGGTGCCCACATTCACATCGCCGGCTCCGGCAACTTCGATGGCGGTCCAGTTGGTAGTGGCGCTCCCGAGGTTGGAGTAATCGAAATTCTGTATGAAATTCCCCTGTATACTGCTGGCTGTTCCACCGGTAGGGGTTGAAAGATAAATTGCTTTAAAAGCATTGTCCTGGGCACTTGTTTTTGTCCATGCTGTTCCGCCGCAACTGGCTGCGCTCCCTCCGATGTAATTACCCTGAATGGTAAATGTTGTTCCAGTTGAGGGTAAAATATTAATGATGTTATAAGCAACTGCTGCAGAGGGAATAAACGATGCGGTTTCGTAAAAGCTGTTGCCCGAAATGGTCCAGTTTGAGTTATAATTTGCAAGATATATCCCGTTTGATGCAACGCCCCTGTTCAAAAAATCATAGAATTTATTGTTGCTGATGGTGTTTGTGCTGTTATTTGATCCACTTGCTCCTGCTGAGTAAATGGCGTTTAAAGGTCTGCTGCCATCTGCGGCACAGGTAATATTATTGTATTGGATAGTATTATTGCTATTTGGGCCTGAATCTGAGAAAAATATAACACCGCTTGCAGTAGCCATTTCAGACCCTGTAATCGTACAATACTTCACTGTATTGTTAATGGCCCCGCTGATAAACCTGATGGTGGAAGTACCTGCGGTGATTGCAGTACTGGTGTTGGTGATGATAAGATCCGCATTGCCGGTCTGGTTCACCCTCCCATCAATTGTTACATTATCCGCACCGCTTAAATCGATAAGCGGGGCAGCCAGGTTGCCGCTGATGGATAGTCCTGTGGTTGTAGGATAAATTTTTAGAGACGTCCAGGCATTCGTAGCCTGTCCTGTCAAACTTGCCGATGCTGTCTCAGTCGTTGAGGCAGTAATCGTTATTACTATATTATTGCCATTTTGATTTGTGTTCGTATTGATGGCATCAAATGCGAGTTTCAAAGTGGTATAGGTTGCATTCGCCCCTGTTGAACCGGTAACAGTAACCTGTGCATTCGCGCTCTGAACAAAAACTCCCACTGCCAGCGCCAGCGCAACCAATAAACTAATGATCCTTTTCATAACCGAATATTTTTGTGTGTCCATTTTTACTTTATAAAACCTGAGGTTTATCTGAACCAAACATCAGCCGCATCTTCAGCCACATTTGGAGCAGTTGTTTGCCCGCATATGACTGATGCACCGGAGTGCCCTCAGCATCGCGGCTGTTGTGGATTTCGAAGGTGGAATACCCTCTGGGGGTTGTTTCCGATATATTGAAATCGGAAGCCTCCCACGATTGGTCGAGACCGCGTAAGCCGGCAATGAACTGTTTAAGATTCTTAGGTTCTCCTTCGGCTTCAATCATAATCCCACCGGTGCCGGTGTATTCTACAAATCCTTTAACATTACGGGAAAATGCGATATACATGGCGCTGAACCTCAACCCGCGTCCGCGTAGCTCTCCTGAAACGGTAATCTGAAAACATTTTGTTGTATTGGTCATTTGCCTGGCATTAAGCGATTATGTTTTTGCTTAAGCTCGACGAAAGTATCCCGGTGCGGATCTTATACCGCTCCCAAAAACTGACCTTGTTATCTCAAAAATTGACTTTTACACGAACAGAACGTGTCTTGAATACCAAAAAAGAACTTCTTGTCTTAAAAAAGAACTTTTCGCACTCCTGTCAAAAATGAATGTCGATAGTATGATGTTTGCGGCTTGCAAAAAGCTGTCGAGGTATGAGGAGTCGCTCGCATGGTACATGGATTTTGTAAAAATCAAGGAAAAATCATTTTCAGAAACCTGTCAGCTTTTCAAAATGTCGTATATTCGCATTATTGCAATGTCGATTACAGTAATAGGTGTTGCAATGAGATTAAAGTAAACGCCATGAAATTCTATAACAGAGAAAAAGAACTGGAGCTATTGAGATTGATAAAAGAACGATCAGAGGCAGATGCCCAAATGACCGTTATTGTTGGGCGGCGGCGTATCGGAAAGACCAGTCTGCTGAAAAAGGCCATTGAGAATGATGATACCGCGCTCTATTTATTTGTGACCCGGAAAAATGAAGTTCTTATCTGTGATGAGTTCAGGGAAGAGATTGAGCGGAAATTGCAGGTGAAGCTTTTTGGCTCGATCAGCCAGTTTAAGGATCTGTTCCGATATTTGATGGAATTATCTGAAAATAGAAAATTTACGCTTATAATCGATGAATTTCAGGTGTTTCATTCTGTTAACCCATCGGTATACAGTGAGATGCAGAATATTTGGGATAGTTGTAAAGGCAAGAGTAAATTAAATCTGATTCTTTGTGGATCGATCTATTCATTGATGAAGAATATCTTTGAGAATTCCAGGGAACCCCTTTTTGGAAGGGCTACCGAACGCATTCATTTAAAACAGTTCAACGTAAATACACTTAAAGAAATCCTTGCCGATAACTATCCAAAGTATGGGGCAGAAGATTTATTGGCATTTTATGCGTTTACGGGTGGAGTTGCAAAATATGTGGAATTATTGGTCAACAAAAAAGCATTTACACTGGCAAAAATATTGGACGAAATATTCAGGGAGAACTCCCTTTTTATCGATGAAGGAAGAAATGTATTAGTTGAAGAATTTGGGAAGGATTATGCCACTTATTTCTCAATACTGTCGCTCATCGCTTCATCAAAAACATCGCGTTCTGAAATTGAATCTATCCTCGAAGTAAGCATAGGAGGATTTCTGGAAAGAATGGAGAATGATTTTAACCTGATTCGAAAATCACGCCCCATATTTGCAAAACCGGGAGGACGAAATGTAAAGTATTTCATTGTGGACAATTTTCTCAATTTCTGGTTTCGTTTTATCTATAAATATCAAAGTGCCGTTGAAATTGGAAATTTTGAATACCTCCGCTCCATTGTAGAACGCGATTATCCGACCTATAGTGGTAAAATATTGGAGCGATATTTCACGGAGAAACTTGCTACGGCTCAACTCTATTCTGCAATTGGTAACTATTGGGAAAAAGGGAATAAGAATGAGATCGATGTTGTTGCAGTAAATGAAAGGGAAAAGACTGTTTTGTTTGCTGAGGTTAAACGTAAAAAAGGAAATATCAGTTTGCCGGAATTAGAGAAGAAAGCAAAGAATTTACAAACTCTGCTAAACGGATATTCGGCAGAATTCAAAGGATTTTCAATGGAGGATATGTGAGGGTATTAAAGTTGCCAACTTTAAATAAACTATATTTACGCCTATGTCTTACCCCGTTTTGAAATGAGAAAATCAGCTGTATTAACAGCCCTCTCTTTTGTTTTGCTCATCTCTCTTTCCGGTGCTGCTTATCCTGCAAATGCATCTCAGCAGATCCAGGATACTGCGGTCGCGCGTTTGTATCATGCAAATCAGTATCAGGCCACTGCAGACCTGATTGCAGAAAAATTGACTAAAGGAGGTGATAAAGTTGGCTCCGATCTGCAACTCTATTACTTCAATACCATGAGCATGGCCCAGCTGAGGCTTGGCCAAATCGACTCGGCTAAAAATTGTGCCTACCGGTCAATTAAACTGGCATCCATATCAACGGACTCAACCCTGATCAGCGAAGCATGGAAGGTGATGTCGTATGCCTTCAACCGATGCGGACAGCTCGACAGCGCTCTGTTTTTTACCAAAAAATTACTATACTATTCCAAACGGGTCGGAGATGACAGGCAATACCGAAATGCACTCTCCTCCATGGGTACCATTCTGAACCAGAACAAACGGCCAGCTGACGCGCTGAAATATTATCAGGAAGCAGACCAGATAATTACAAAAATCAGGGATACCTCTTCTTTTGCACTGAGTCATTATAATCTGGGACTCACTTTTCAAGCCTTAAAACAGTACGACAGCTGCTTCTATCATTTGCAGAAAGCAATTTTGCTGGCTGATGAAAGCAAACAACCAGATCTTCTTTTTTATGTCTATGGATCCATGGCTGAAAGCTATCTCGAGACAGGACAAAAAGATGAATGGAAAAAATATTTACTGAAAGCGAATGACCTTGCCTTGAAGATGGGCAATTTGCAATTTTTGGCGATGGGTTACAGCACACTCGCCTTGAACTCTTTAAAAGAAGAGGATTTCGCAGGGGCGATGCAATATGCCTTAAAGGCAGATTCCCTGCTGAAAAAGAATCCTTACCAGATCTTGCAAATGAATGTCGACAGTATGATGTACGCAGCCTGCACCAAGCTGTCGAGGTATGAGGAGGCGCTCGCCTGGTATGTGGATTTTGTGAAAATAAAGGAAAAGGTGATTGGGGAGAAACAGGCCGCGCTGCTTAATAAGACGATGGTCGAATACGGAACTCGGGAAAAGAACATGACGATCAACAAACAGAACGAGGAAATACGCAATAAGAAAATTCAATTGTGGTTGCTTTCTGTATTGCTGTTGCTGACAGTCTTTTTCATTGGCCTGATGTTCCGGCATATTATTAAGATCAGAAGAAACAGGGAAAGCCTGTATCAGAAGGAAAAATACATAGATGAGCAGATTGCAGAATTGACGCTGTACAAGCAATTCCTTACAAAGCACGGCGCCACCGATGCCACTCCTGATATGACCGAAGATAAAGGCCCGTTGGATACAGCGGCCAAAAATCCTTCGCCACGTTATCCCTTATACCTGCAGCTCAGAGAATTGCTCGAAACCCGCAAGTTATACCTCGACCCGGAACTGAACCAGCAAACGCTGATCACACTGATGGGCACCAACAAAAAATACCTTTACCAGGCATTAACAGTGTATGGGGAAGAAAATTTCCGCAGTCTGATCAGTCGCTACCGTGTTGATGAATCAAAACGCATCATTGAGCATAACCTCGGAATTGATTCCATGTCCGATATGACCTCCGTTTATCAGGCCTCCGGATTTAGTTCTGCAGCATCGTTTTACCGCATCTTCAAATCGATTACCGGCCTTACTCCAACGGAATATGCCAGCGAAGCCAGGAAGGAAATGAAAAAGACAGGGAAGGCAGTGACTGCTTAAAGTTGCCAACTTTAAGCAGAAGGCTCAGCTTGGCACAAAATCCTGATTAAAGTTGGCAACTTTAATTTACTTGTGCACCATTCTCACCAAACGGTTCTCAATCATGTCCTGAAGTTCCACCAGCAACGCCCTCTCCTGCGGATCAACATGCCCATCCTCCAAAGCAATACTGATAATCAGATCATATTCCTCCCGGGTGATTTCCTGATCCTCAATGGCCTTGTTTATCATCTCTTTAAGCCGATGTGCACTTTCGCTGATTGTCATGTCGCGATAATTTTATAGGTTTATCTGTTAATTAACGTAAATGTAGAATATTTTCAACAAAAGTAGGCAGGAGGGTATCAGGTATCGGGTTTCAGGTATCAGGAGTAGGAAGAAGATAAGGCTCAAGGCTCAGGGCTCAAGGCTCAAGTAAAGTAATAAGGCACAAGGCGCAAGGCTCAAGTAAAGTAATAAGGCACAAGGCGCAAGGCTCAAGTTAAGTATGAAAGCACAAGAAGTAAGTAATGTCGAAGTTGTATGATTAATAATGAATTACGGTTATATGCCGAGTTGCTAGCCAGGATTGCGGCTGAACTTGCCGCGGAAAAATATAGCGGGACCATAGCCACGTTCCTAAATAACGAGCCGCT
>CAIXHD010000277.1 GCA_903919065.1 uncultured Bacteroidota bacterium | reverse complement strand
GTCATCCCAGACAGTGACAAATCCTATTCCCTCATTGGATCTCATAACCTCTTCACCTTCCAAACTAGTTTTCCCTTATCGTCCCGAAACCCTTCGCGTTCTGGAATGGGCTGAATCGGTAAAGCCTTCATGGAAAAACCGATATTATATAGGCTTAATCAGGTTAAGCGTTGATGATTCCATGAAAGCCAAAGAGCTGTTCAAATCCTGTCGTTATGAACCCTCGGAGTCCCATTTTTATCTCACCCGGGCAAAACTCTTTGAAGGCATGGAGGAAGAACTCGTTTTGCGCGACCTGAACAAGGCAGTTGAACTCCAGCCTGATGACTGGCGCTGCTGGAATGCCCTTGGCAACTATTTTGCACGTAACAGGGGATGGTCGCAGTATCTTGAAGTAACCCGCAAGGCCAATTCAAAAATCCCCGGTCACATGATCTTGCAATTCGATCTGGCTAAGGCCGAGTTGTACAATCACAACTATGATCAGGCCTGCGATATTCTCAACCAGCTTATTCTTTTACCGGCCGAGGGTGCACGGGAGGGACATGAGATTTATCGATCCGCATTGGTTCTGCGGGCAGTAGATTATTTCCGGCATCAACGGTATGCCAAAGCTTTAACCGACCTGGAAGAAGCGCGAAAATGGCCTGTTACCCTTGGTGTCGGTAAGCCTTATGTTACAGATGAACGTGTGGAGGATTATATGACAGGATTATGCTATCTGCAGATGAACCAGGTTGTTGAGGCAACTAAATATTTCAGGAAGGTTATCGACTATACCAATAATCAAAAACCCGCCTGGGATACTCCCTATTTGTTGGCTGCACAGAGTTACAAACTTCTGAGCCAGGAGGAGGAGGGAGATCATGTATTAACGGGATGGATGAAAACACAGCCAGCTAATCCACTGATGATGTGGGCGGTGGCAACCTATACCAATAACGAGGCTGCCAGTTCGAAGGCACTTGAGCGTATCGGTTGGAAACCCGAGGAGAGTCCTTGGGGATTGGGGGATGCACAGCTGGCACTGGTTTATGAGATCATGAAAAAAGTTACCCTGAAGTAGTCGAGTAGACCTGTCAGAAAAACTAGTTTTAACTTCTTGATCTTATTGACAATAACGATTAATTTCGATATCGATTGGCAGAACCTGTCAGCTTAATGGCAGCTATCAACCAATTTTGAAAAAATGCATCTATCTATATACCTACTAGTTATGAAACAGTTATTTTTATTAAAAGTTTGTATATCTGGATGTTACAAAATAGCTGACAGCTCTATAAAGCTGACAGCTCTACTCTGGATGTTACTTTTTACTTTCGCCGCCTCCGCCCAAACCCCCATCAAGCTCCTCCCTACCGGTTATGGACCAGAGGATATGGTAATCGATTCCATGAGCAATCCTCAACGCCTGCTAATCTCCTGCGCATCTCGCCGACCGGAATATGCCAAATATGGCGAAATCGAATCTATGGACCCTGCTAAAGGAACCCGTCAGATTTTAAAACGGATAGGCGAACCAGCAGGGCTGGTTTTCCGACCTCATGGAATTTCGCTCGTTAAAGCCGGCGAAATTCAGTATTTGTATGTTATCAGCCATAATGATGCAAAAGGTGAACATCCTGTATTACGTTACCAGATCGACGATGACACGCTGGTTTTTGTAGAGGAACTGACCTCCAGGTTACTGGTTTCTCCAAATGCTTTACAAGCCTATCCCGATGGCAGCGTGGTAGTTTGCAATGATGCAGCTGTTAGAGGCGATTTGAAAGAAACCATCTTCAGGCAAAAAAAAGGAAATATCCTCTACTATGATGGACGCGGAAATTGGTCGATTATGGCTAATAAAATTGGTATGCCCGCCGGTCTCGCCGGGATCGGGAAAAATATCTATGTAAGTGCCACCACTGAAAACAAACTCTATTCCTTTGAGCTCAACGACGGCCAGCTTAAAAATAAAAGCCTTTTAGCAGAAGTTACCGGTCCTGACAATATCAGATTCCATGATGGCAAACTATTGACTACCAGTCATTCCAAATCGATGAAATTTGTAGCTCATGTCAAAAATAGGAACCATAAATCTCTTTCCTTAGTCTTATCTATTGATACCCAAACCGGAAAATCCACCCGATTGTTTTATGATAATGGCAAAATCATCAGCGCTGCTTCGGTTGCCCTGATATTTAATCACCAATTGATAATAGGACAGATCTTTGAACCGTTTATTGGTATATCCGTTCAAAATATCGGCAAATGATATCAAAGGATTTAACCCGGTTTAAGAACATTCTTTCCAACAAACGACCATCGGTCCTGCACTTGCTTATCTCATTAGTATTTGTATTCCTTACCTCCTCCTGTGAAGCCAAAGATCCTGAGGATGTTGCCATGTTCAGTCGTACGAAAATTCTCAATCAGGTGAACAAAGCCCGTCTGGCCGGCCAATTCTGTGGAAAGAAATGGTATCCGGCAACAACGAGGCTTAAATGGAATGATAAACTCGAAGCTGCTGCTAAAGTCCAATCCGAGGATATGCTCCGGACCAACCTCCTGAGCCACAAGGGAAGCGATAATTCCTATGTTGATGACCGGCTGCTTAACCAGCACTATCTTTGGAAAGCATGCGGAGAAAATGTTGCGTACGGTGTGCTCTATGAAGATGAGGTAGTTAAAGCCTGGATCGAAAGTGAAGGGCATTGCGTAAATATCATGAACCCGGCGTATACTGAAATGGGTGCCTGGGTCAGCGGACTCTACTGGACTCTTGTTCTCGCCACACCCGAAAAATAATTGAAGACCAAGACCAATTTTGAGGGTCGAGATTCGAAATCAGAATTTCGAATTCCGATGTAGGAGATCAAAGTATTATGAAGTATCGCAACATTAAGTTTATGAATAAAACTAAACTGTCGTATGGAGTTCTTCATGGTGACTTGAATATCCTCCTTCAAAATTCAAAATTGGTCTTCGAATCTCGACCTTTCAACTTCATTCAACCCTTTGTCATTCCCGCGAAAGCGATGCTCCACCAAACTATCCTAACATGAATCCCTTTTTTGTCATTCCCGCGAAAGCGGGAACCCGAAACCCGATACCTGAAACCCGATACCCGAAACCCGATACCCGATACCCGATCCCCATGACCACCCGAACCTTACTCATCATCCTCTCCCTCGCAGCGATTACCGCCTGTAAATCAACCAAACAGGAGCGGAATTCACTGAACCAACCAATCATCTGGAACAAAACATATCCAGGAACCTATCTGGCCAAACCGGGCAATCCCCCGGCATTTAATCTGTTATCCGTTGCAAACCGTAAACCCAGGACTGAAGCAATCAACAAACTGGGAGATGCACCTCTGCCTATCGATTTAAAAGATATTGAAGCTTCAGTCGTCAATGGACGAACCTGCCTGAAATTTCCGCTAGAAAAGGATGAGCAGATTTATGGATTCGGATTGAACTTTAAATCTGTAGCCCAGCGGGGCAGAATTTTCCGTCTGCATGTTGATCATTACGGTAGTGAGGATAACGGTCGCACCCATGCCCCGGTGCCATTCTTTATCTCAAGCAAGGGGTACGGGGTCCTCGTTAATGCAGCACGCTATATCGATGTATCTGTTGGATCAGCCGTCAGGAAGGACAGCAAAAACCCACCTGTCGCACGTGACCGGAATTCCGACCAGGCCTGGGATGCACAACCCTATTCCGATAATATCGAAATGGTGATCCCTGAGGCTGGCGTTGAAATCATTCTGTTTACGGGCAAAAACCTTATGGAAGTGGTGCAGCGGTTTAATTTATACTGCGGAGGCGGTATCATCCCGCCAAAATGGGGACTCGGATTCTGGCAGAGAACTCCAACCCTTTATAATGAGGAGGATATCCGGGTAGAGGCAGCAGGTTTTGAACAGAATAATTTCCCACTCGATGTGGTCGGACTCGAGCCCGGCTGGCACAGCAAATCATATCCCTGTACTTTCGAATGGGATTCGGTCCGATTTCCGAAACCGGAAAACTTTATCAGTGAGATGGGCTCCAAAGGAATTCATATGAATCTGTGGATGAACCCGTATCACAGTCCCGGTGGCACACTCGATAAAAAGCTGAAAGACTATACCGGTTCACACACTGTCTGGTGCGGCACTGTTGCCGATTACACCATCCCTGAAGCACGCAAAATAATGCAGGACCATCTGGTGAAAAACCAGCTGAATATCGGTGCCAGTGGTTTTAAAATTGACGAAATCGATGGATTCGATTCCTGGTTATGGCCCGATGGTGCAGTCTTTCCTTCCGGCCGCGACGGGGAACAGATGCGCCAGACCTATGGACTTCAGATGATGACCCTGATGGATGAGATTTACAGGAAAAAGAATGAGCGCACCTATGGACTCAGCCGCGCTGCCAATGCGGGTTCGGTATCTTATCCCTATGCCATATATAATGATAATTACAGCCATAAAGATTTCATCACGGCGTTGGTTAACGCAAGTTTCTCCGGAATTCTCTGGGAACCGGAAGTCAGGGCCAGCGGTTCATCCGAAGAGTGGGTCCGCCGTATGCAGACTGTCTGCTTTTCTCCAATGGCAATGATAAATGCCTGGGCCGACGGGACAAAACCCTGGTCGTTCCCCGATGTTTACAAAGCCTGCCAGGAGGTAGCCTTCCTTCGTATGCAACTCCTGCCCTACCTGTATTCAACATTTGCCCAATACTATTTCGAAGGTAAACCTCCTTTCCGTGCCATGCAGCTTGCAGATGGGTTTCCTGCAGCCGGAGAAATTAAAGACCAGTATATGGTTGGGGATAACATTCTCGTAGCCCCTTTGTTTAAGGGCGATACAGAGCGAAAAGTGATACTGCCTCCTGGCAAATGGTTCGATTTCTATACTGGAAATCTTGCCGGCGAAGGAACAATTACCATTTCTGCAGGCTTGGAAAAAATCCCATTATTTGTGCGTGACGGTGGACTGATCCCAATGATATCCCCAATCCGCCAGACATCGGAATGGAAAAACGATATGCCATTGATTGTAAGGGTTTATGGCAAAGCCGATGGCCACTACAACCTGTATAATGATGATGGTAAAAGCTTTAATTTTGAAAAAGGGGAATACTCAGCACAGGTACTTGAGCTCAAGGCCGGTCAAAGTTCTGTCCGCCAGACGCAAACGGCCAGTTTTGGTTATACCGGGATAACATGGAAGTTCATGACTGAATAAGTAGAATCCATATCACGCTTAAACTATCAGGGGAAATTGATATCCAAGTAAACAATT
>CAIXHD010000276.1 GCA_903919065.1 uncultured Bacteroidota bacterium | reverse complement strand
GAATTCAGTTTTGAAAAATCATGCTGTTGTCCATACGTTACCGAAACAGCACACAGCAAAACGAGTAAGGTCAAAGCGCGTTTCATGGTGATTAATTTTTGGAAGATATTTTTCTCGCAAAGCCGCTAAGACGCAATTTGTTGCTACTATTTAGCGCCTTTGCGTCTTGGCGAGAGACTCTTTGTTTTATTTAAGTTTAAACCCTTTTCGCAATTGCCCGGCCAACTCTGAAACTTGTCCTGTAAATGCCGGATCTGCTGCTATATTGCTATTTTCCTCATGATCGGTCCGATGATCGTACAGCTCTTTGGCAGCGAGTTCATGAGTATCCCAGTTGTACCACTCCACATACCGGAATTGCTCCGTCCTCACGGTATAGCCCATGTAGGTGATCCCATCAGGTCCACGCCATCCCCCCTCACGCAGGTACTGGCTATAGGCGGCAGGTTTCCATGCAGCTTCCGGATTGTTAAGCAGGGGCACTGTACTTTTCCCAGCCAGTCCGGTGGGGACCGGCAATCCAGCCAACTCGCATAATGAAGGATAAATATCAACGAATTCAACCAGCTTATGTGTTGATTTTCCCTTGGCTTTCATGCCCGGAAGGCTGATAATCAAAGGTGCCCGGGTGTCGATTTCGAAATTGGTCATTTTTGCCCAGCTTCTGTGTTCACCCAGTTTCCAGCCATGATCGCCCCAGAGAACAATGATGGTATTCTTGGTAAGTCCCTCTTTTTCGAGTGCATCAAGCAGCCGTCCCACCTGCGCATCCATATAGCTCACCGAAGCATAATACCCATGTTTCATAAGCCTTGCAGTATCCTCGGAAAATGCACCACTTAAAGCTGTGGGCAGATTGCGGCAGTCGAAATATCCTTTCACTTCCTGATTATTGCTGATGGCCATCGATGGCATATTTATAGGCAGATGAGGATTGGTAGCCAGTGGAATTTTTGACCGGTCATACAGGTCCCAATATTTCTTCGGGGCATTAAAAGGCAGGTGCGGCCGGTAATATCCTACGGCAAGAAAAAATGGCTTTTTACCATTTTTTAGTTCCTTAAGTTTATCAATAGCATAATCAGTCTGGGCACCATCGTAATAGGCATTATCCGGGACATCTGCACTTTCCGTTGCCTTGGCTTTTACATACCATTCCCCTAACCGGTCGATGAATTTTTTTTCGTTGCCATTGGTAATGATCTGGCGTTTCCGCTTCTCAATCTGGGCGAGATTCTCATCGCTGAAATAAACGGCATCAGGATCAAAAGGGAACCCCTTCAAATGCATCTCGGGCTCACTCCACGAGAGACTGTCGGGAAAAATATTGTGATAGATCTTACCGACTGCGGTAGTGAAATACCCTTGCCGCATCAGATATTGCGGCAGTGTCATCACGGTTGGAGCCACACTCCGCATGTCGGTTTTCAGATCCCAGACTTTCAATGAATCCGGTCGCAGCCCGGTCATCAGGCTCGCCCGTGAAGGGTTGCAAACGGCCGACTGGCAATAAGCATTGTTGAATACCATCCCGGAACGGGCGAGCCGGTCGATATTTGGGCTGACTACATATTTATTGCCATAACAGCCCAGTTCCGGACGTAAATCATCGACAGCAATAAACAGGATATTTGGTCGCTCCTTTTCAGTTATATAGGTTGAGGATCCCATCAGGGCTGCTATCGGAACAAGAAAGGAGGTTTGGATTAGTCTGGTTTTCATCGTCTTTGTCTTTCTGAAACCAAATGTAAGGAAACAGGGCAATACCCGGAAATCCAGCGGCATGATATTCTATCTTTACCTGTTCTATCATTTAAACAAGTTCGAATGAAAAAGGCCCTTCTATTCTCTGTATTCCTGCTGGGATTTGCTGCTGTATTTTCAGGCACCATCAAAACACGTGAATATCCGATGCAATCGCCAGACCAGAAATTGACGGCGATTATCCGGATCGACAGTGTAATCCGTTTTGAATTGTACCGCAACGGTATCAGTCTTGTATCCTGCGATGCACTTGGCGTGCAGCTGGAAGGTGGTTTTTTTGCCGGGAAAAATCCGGAGGTAAAAAAGAGTTTAGTGAGCAATGTCGATAAGATTGTCAAACCTGAGATTCAGGAAAAATCAAGCATGATCATCGATAAATATCAGGAGTTGAAGCTGATGTTTAAATCGGATTATAATCTGGAATTCCGTCTGTATAATGAGGGATTTGCCTACCGGTTCGTGCTGAATAAACCAGGTGACATCGTCATAGAAAATGAACTGGGCGGCTATCGGTTTGATGCCGGGGATTCTGTTTGCCTGGCGTTGGAAAAAAGTTTCTATTCGGCCTACGAAACTCCTTATATCTATTCAACCATAGGCACACTTAAAAAGGGCGAACGGTTTTTTATGCCTGTGCTCGTGCATAAACCGGATGGGACGGGATTGTGGCTTGGTGAATCAAATATCCGTGATTACCCTGGAATGTGGCTCGAAAAATCGGAAGGTAATTCAATCAAAAGCATATTCCCGGGATATCCTCTCCGGATGAAAGGAGATGGGAGCCCTTACGGTCAGACAGAGGTTCTGGAACATGCGCCATACCTCGCAAAAACCAAGGGAACCAGAACTCTTCCCTGGAGAATCGT
>CAIXHD010000275.1 GCA_903919065.1 uncultured Bacteroidota bacterium | reverse complement strand
GGACACTCCAAAAGACAATCCGGAAGGATATAAAGCCGGCACTGCCATGAATTTTGCAGCTAACCTGAAAGGCAAACTGTACATTGTTCATGGTGAGATGGACGACAATGTTCATATGCAAAACAGTATTCAGCTGATCAGCAAGCTACAGGACCAGAATAAGGAATTTCAGTTTATGATGTACCCGAACGGTCGTCATGGCTGGGGTGGTGCTAAGGCTACGCACCTTTCAGATCTTCAGCACAAATTCTGGATGAAAGAGTTTTTCGGAAAATGAGCCGTATATGACGATGTGATGACAAAAACAAGGCCCCTGAATGATAAAATTCAGGGGTTTTTTATGCGATTTATCATTGCGAATTGAGGTATGCAAAAGTAGCTTTGCTGTGAATCAAATCACATAATAATGGACCGTCGTTTATTGATCAGAGATGTCACACTTCGTGATGGCCAGCAGTCACTTTTCGCAACCCGTATGAACCAGCATCAGGTTGATCGTTTATTACCACTATACAAGGATGCCGGCTTTTATGCGCTCGAAGTTTGGGGAGGAGCAGTACCGGATTCAATCATGCGGTTTCTTAATGAGGATCCCTGGGTAAGGCTGGAAAAGATTAAAAAAGTTATAGGCACGGCATCTCATCTGACAGCACTTTCTCGCGGGAGGAATTTGTTTGGCTACAGTCCCTACCCTGAGTCGGTTATTGAAGGATTCAACCGAAATGCCATACAATCCGGCATATCTATTATGAGGATCTTTGATGCGCTGAATGATACAACCAATATCCGGAGCACCATAAAATATGTAAAAGAAAACGGCGGTTTGGCTGATTGTGTGGTATGTTATACAGTTGACCCCAAGTTCAAGCGCAAAGAAAAGGTGCAGTCATTCCTGAAAGGCAAAAAATTACCCGAAGATATTTTTACCACAGATTATTTTGTCAGGATGGCAGTTGAGCTCGAATCCATGGGAGCCGACATGATCACGATCAAGGACATGGCTGGATTAATCACACCACAAAAATCCGGGGAGCTGGTTAAGGCGATCAAGCAGGCAGTAAAAGTTCCGATAGATTTTCATACACATTGCACACCGGGTTACGGTTTGAGCGGTACACTGATGGCCATCGTTAATGGAGTGGATATTATTGATACAGCCATGATGAATTTTGCTGGTGGGCCAGCTGCACCGGCATTTGAGCTGATACAGATCTTTTGCACCAAGATGGGTATCGAAACCGGAGTTAATCTGGCAGCTGTGGTTGAGATCAATAAAAAGCTTATGGATATCCGTCTCGAGATGGCTGATATCGATAGCTACAAGCAGTATCCGATAAACTTCAATATACTGAAGGATACCCTTCCCCCTGAAATCGACAAGTTATTTGCTGATGCCATAGAATTTGCCAAAGCTGATAAAACCGGTCCATTGCAGGAGGTGTGCCAGAAGATCGAACGCTACTTCAACTTTCCCGAGCCGGATGAAAAAGTAAAATTCGCAGAGATCCCGGGAGGAATGTATACCAATATGCTGTCGCAATTGAAGCAACTGAAGCAGGAGCATCTTTTAAACAGGGTTCTTGAAGTCATCCCTACAGTAAGAGTTGCGGCTGGCTGTCCGCCGCTGGTTACCCCAACCAGTCAGATTGTGGGAGCTCAAGCAGTAAACTGTGTTGTGGATGAAAATAATGGAAATCCTTTTTACACCAATAATTCCAGTCAGTTTGTGAACCTGGTGAAGGGGCAGTATGGAAAAACCCCGATTCCGGTTGATCCTGATTTCAGGCTGAAAATTGCCGGAACACGTGAAGAGATCCCATTTAATACAGAAGGTTATGAGAGACAGCCGAATCCATTGTTCCCGGAGATGGGAGAAAATTACCGGCTGGCGAATAATGAGAAAGAGGAATTGCTGCTGGAGTTGTTTCCTAACGTGGCAACAAAATTTCTTACCGACCGGATCCAGCGTATCCTGATGGAAAAGAAACTTGCTGTAGCTCGCGAAAAACAGCGTTTACACGAAGAGGCACAGGCGCAATATCTGGCCATGACGCCGGAGGAAAAGTATAACAGGCTGATCAAGGGGATAGCGCTTTACTGCTAAGAAGGTATCGGGTATCGGGTATCAGGTATCAGGTATCAGGTATCGGGTATCAGGTTGACAATGCCTGAATAGCATTGACCGTTTTATTACAAATTAAACATATTGATGATAATGTTGAACTGTTGAAGTTGGGAAATAACTCGGAGAGTTATTCTCAATTTCAATAGTTGTTATTATCTTTTTGATAGTCATTGCATTACCAGGATTATCCTGCCTAAACTCCATCGGAGTCTTTCCTTGAAGGGAACTATGCGGCCTGTCGGTATTGTACATTAATACAGCTCGTGCCAAATCCCGGCCGAGAGCGGCGTCATTCTGAGGATTATAGGGGATCAGGTAATCATTCTTGATGGTGCCATTCAGTCGTTCAGAATGGCTGTTTTCATAAACCTCTTTAGCCATGCTATTCTTCATCCCTAAACTGGAAGTGATTTGAATGAAGGCCTTTGCATAATACTGTCCCCCTCCATCGGAGTGGAAAATAGCCCCTTTCAGGTTTTCTGGTCCAATCCGCTTTTTTGCCATATTAAAAGCCGGTATCGTGGTTGAAGTCGTTTTCAGACTGTCGCTTTTACTAAACCCCACGATCTCACGAGTATAGAGGTCCATGATGAAGGTCAGATATTTGAACCGGCCATTCATTTCATAATAGGTGATATCACTCACTAAAACCCGGTTTACACCTGTTACTTCCCGCCCTTCAATGAGGTTGGGAAAACGTTCTACACCGAAGCTGTCTGTGGTCTTGCGGAAGTTCTTGGGATGAGTCACCTTTAAGTCGTGTGAAAAGCAAAAGGCTTCGAACCTATCACGTCCCATCGTTTCCGGTTTTAATTTCTTATACATTTCTCGGGGTGACATTTTAGGATGGTTGTGTCGGATTTCGTGTATCAGGGGAATCA
Source organism: uncultured Bacteroidota bacterium (assembly GCA_903919065.1). Lineage (GTDB taxonomy): Bacteria > Bacteroidota > Bacteroidia > Bacteroidales > UBA12481 > UBA12481. Next base: position 7,982 of record CAIXHD010000275.1, on the reverse strand, counting down.
ATGCTGCTTGTTCTTCTTTCTTGGTGAGCCAACGATCCAGTTGCTGATGAAAGTTTTGCTTATGGGTTCCTATTCCTTCGTAGATTCGGTTGAGTCGATAGGGGTGCTTTTCCCTGTTTTGCCAGAACCAGCGGAGAGTGGCGAACTCAACTTTTTTTTTATATCCACCTGGTACATCTCTTCCGCAATCTCAATCATCTTATCCTTAAAGTCAATCAGAAGTTGCTTCTGACCAACGATCCGTTCCAGTTCCTTAATCCGGTCCTGCAGTTCCTTTATTTTTCTGGTATCACTCATCCTTTCAACTATTTGCCGTTCATCTCTTTTCCGATTTATCGAGTACTTGTATATCCATTTATACACACTGGTCCGGCTTACCCGGTATTCCCGGCACACTTCCGGCATCGTCACCAGGTTCCTTTCCAGATCCTTTACCTTCTGCCTTTTGAATTCTTCACTAAAATACCGGTTTTGTCTTTCGATTCTTTCAATTTCTACTCTTTCTCGTGTTGCCATTTTTAACCAATTTTAAGGGTTGAAAACGGTCAACTTATTTCAGGCAAGGACAGGTTTCGGGTGTCGGGTGTGAAGTGTGAGGTGTGAGATAAAGGGTTTGGCCAGAGAATACTCCCATCTCCCGTGAGCGCAGCGAGCGCGGGAGAGGGGTTGGGGGTGAGGTGGATCCGTTGAAGGGTGGAACAGAAACGAAGAAACCGGTATCCTTTAAAACTAAAGTCTACCGGTCTTCCTGTCTACTGTCTCCCGTCTGACAGTCTCCTGCCTTTTGGTCTTTTGTCTATTCTTTGGCTGCCTCTTTATGTCCGTCTTTCTTCCTGAGTGGCATAACTCCGGCCAGGTCACCGATTATATTGACCAGCTCGCTGCCTTCAGGAATTACGATTTTAGCATTGTCTTTGAGGGAAATCTCCAGCGTTTCAAGTTTCTTCAACAACTGGGCGTTTCCGGTAAAGAATTTATCGGCAGCCTCGTTCACCAGTTTAATAGCTTCGGCTTCCCCTTCAGCATGGAGAATCTTTGCCTGCTTATAGCCTTCAGCTTCTTTAATCTTGGCTCTTTTTTCACCGTCAGCAACTGTTTCGCGTGCAGTAGCATAATCGATAGCTGCAATCTTTTCGTTTTCAGCTTTTACCACCTTGTTCATGGTTTCCTGAACATCCTTGGGCGGATCGATTTCTTTCAGCTCTGTTCGAACAATATCAATTCCCCAGCTGGAGGTTTCATCCAATAATGTCCGGTGCAATTCGGAATTAATCTTGCCACGCTCACTGTTGGCCGACTTAAGCGTTAATGTACCAATGATATTCCTCAGGGTGGTACGGGCAAGGTTTACGATCTGCCAGCGATAATTATTGACATTGTACACTGAATTCTTAACGCTGGTTTCATCATCCTTAACCCTGAAATAAACCTGGGCATCTACGCGCGCATTCAGATTATCATTGGTGATAATTTCCTGTGGCTCAGCATCAACCATCTGCTCAGTAACATTAATCTGATACAGCTTATCAATAAAAGGGATAATCCAGTTAAAGCCCGGAGTTGCAAAATGATGGTACCGTCCAAGCCTCTCGATCAAGCCTTTATGCGTAGGCCGAATGATCCGGATTCCGGAAAGAAGAAAAACGAGCAATAGTGCCCCGCCGATGTAATAGTAATAGTTTGATTCCATTGTATTTAGTTCTTAATTTCTTCTTAAAGGTACTAAATTAAATTATTTTGCGGAGACTTGTCAAATAGTCTTTGGTTTTCTCGATAAGATTTCTATTTTTGGCCAAAGCCTTAATCCCAATGGAACTTTTTAGTATTGATATTTCTTCCTTCAAAGCTGATGGCGGTGCCATGTTTGGCGTTGTCCCAAAAAGTATATGGTCGAAATTTTATAAATCAGACGAAAAAAATCTGATTACTATGATGCTGAGGTCATTAGTAATAAAAACTGAAGATCGTGTTATTCTGATCGATGTAGGGATTGGTGACAAGCAGCATGATGACTACCTTCAATTCCTGCATATTGAAGAGCATGAAGGTTTGGTTGGCGGACTGGCAAAGCATGGAATAAAACCTGAAGAGGTAACTGATGTCATACTCACCCACCTTCATTTTGATCATTGCGGAGGGGGTATTACTCTTAACTGGAAACGTGAACCTGTCGCCGTTTTTCCTGAAGCCACCTATTGGACCACCGAACGTCAGTGGGAAAATGCAGTAAATCCCAATCCGCGCGAAGCAGATTCCTATTTATCAGAAAACCTATTGCCTATGCAGGATCTTGGCCTGCTTGACTTCATTGAGAAGCCGGGCACCTTTTGTGAAGGTGTCGATATAAGGTTTGTCAACGGGCACACCCCGGGCCAGATTATACCAATAATACATTATGGTGAAAAAACGCTGGTTTTCGGTGCCGACCTGATTCCCACCCATGGTCATATCCCGGTGAAATACAATATGGCTTACGATCTTGAAGTGGTTCGCACAATGAAGGAAAAGCAGGATTTTTTGGATACGATTGTTGAAAAAGATTATGTTTTGTTTTTTCAGCACGACATTAATTATGAATGCGCGACCATCATTAAAACAGAAAAAGGATTCAGGATGGGCACCCCAATGACCCTCACAGAGTTCGCTTCGCTCACATAAGAGGTTCGGCTGGCGCCTCACTAATTGGCTCCCTTCGGTCGCTAAATAGCTTCGCTAATTGGTAAATTTTAGCACAACTGTGCGAATATTTCTGATGAAGTCCCTTCTTTTTGCCTTCATCAATCCCGAATAATTCATTTCTTCGAAAATAAATAATTATTACTAGCTATGGCAAAGGCAATTAGCCTTGCGCCTCAAACATGGATATGATTCCTTCAATAGTTGGCATACCTTTTGGATTATCTATATCTTTAAAAGGCACTGTGTGCCGCATATCCACCACAATCGAAAAAAATTGAAAATTTTAATCAGTCGCTCCATCTACCCATTGATGGTAATGGGTTTTTTATTCGTGTTAAACACCAGTTGCAGGAAAGACGACTACCACGGTAATTTTTCAGGATCCAGAGCTCTTACGACACTCGAAAGAACGGTTATTCCTATTACTGTACCTACCCTCCCTGTGACGGTTTTACCAAATGAGATAGCAAAATTTTCGCAATATGGATTGGGTGCCTGGTATTATGGCCCGGGGCTTCCTTTTCAAAAAAGACTGGATCTGATGCCTGCAGCCTATGTGAATAATACAGTCACGAATGCTGCGCATCTTTTGCATTTCTTTGCCATGACCGACATCCACCTCACCGATAAAGAGTCACCTGCTCAGGTGCTATATTTGGGTCTCGCTAACAACGGAAACTCCTCAGCCTATTCACCGAACATGCTATATTCAACGCATGTCCTTGATGCAGCTGTCAGGACTGTAAATACTCTGCACAAAGAACAGCCGTTTGATTTTGGCATTTCGCTGGGTGACAATTGCAACAATGCGCAGTACAACGAATTAAGATGGTTTATCGATATTTTTGATGGTAAAAGGATTAATCCCGACTCCGGCCCCAAAGATGATCCGATCCCCGGTCCCGGAAATGATTATCAGGACGAATTTCAGGCTGAAGGCCTCGATATGGATATTCCCTGGTATCAGGTTTATGGTAACCACGATAATATCTGGATGGGTTCCTATCCTGAAAACGATTACCTGAGAGAAGCCCATACCAGCGAAGATATCCTTAATATAGGTGACGTATTCACCAATCCTCTCGGTATCGACAGCCGCAGTTTCTATGTGGGTGTAGTCGACGGCAGAACGAAATACGGTAATGTGATTGGTGCAGGACCGGTGGAGACTACACCCCGGCTCAAGGTTGTTGCCGATCCGAACCGCCGTTCACTCCTGAGAAAAGAATGGATGAGCGAATTCTTCAAAACTTCAACAAAACCGTCCGGTCATGGTTTTTCCCAGAGCAATATCGACAACGACTTTGCCTGTTATAGTTTTGAGCCAAAATCAGAGGTACCTATCAAAGTCATTGTTCTGGACGATCAGCAGAGAAGCGATATATTCGATGTCCATTCTCAGGGCGCTCTTGATGAAGAAAGGTTCAAATGGTTGATAAGCGAACTTGATAAGGGTCAGGCTGAAGGACAGTTAATGATCATTTCATCGCACCTGCCACTAAACCTTATTGGTTACAATACTCCCAACCCTTATATGGACAACAAGCGGTTGCTTGAAAAACTTCAAACCAATCCGGGGTATCCGAATCTCATTATGTGGATAGCCGGACATCGTCACCGCAATGTCATTACCGTTGAAAAATCGCCCGATCCCAACCACCCTGAACTTGGTTTCTGGCTTGTTGAAACCTCCTCTTTAAAGGATTTTCCGCAGCAGTTCCGCACTTTCGAAATCGACCGGAACAGCGATAATACAATATCAATATTTACGACCAATGTTGATCCTGAAGCTGAAGATGGGTCATTCGCTGCATTGTCACGCTCCTATGCGATCGCCGCCCAGCAGATATTCCTCCCCAGTGCAATAAATCAATTCTATCTGCCACCAACAGGCGTCTATAATGCTGAACTCGTAAAACAATTATCGCCCGAAATGCAGATTAAGATTCAAAAATACGGAACACCCATCAAAAAATAATAGTAAAAGCAAATGAATACTCCCATCCATAAATTGCAAAGAACCTGCTTGTTTGTTTTCCTAATCGGGCTATCAGGCATTATGTTCAGTTCCTGCGCTAAAACGTGTGAAGATGAACCCGAACCCGGGCAGAGTCTCGGTATTGCCTCGATACCAAATTTACGAGATGTGGGAGGTTATAAAACCAAAGATGGTTCAACGGTAGTCAGAGAACTGGTATATCGATCAAATCAGCTTTACAAAATCAGTGAAAGTGATATGATTAAGCTTGCACAGCTCAATCTTAAGTATGACTTCGACCTGCGCACTGAGGAAGAGCGAAATGCCAAACCGGATGAATTGCCGGTTGGTGTCAAAAATGTCTGGCTGGACGTAATGGCAAGCAATCCTGGTGATGGACCAGCAGTTCTGGCACAGCTCCTTCAGAATCCTGTTTTAGCGAATGCCAAACTTGGCGACGGTAAGGTTGATTTGATGTTTATGGATTCATACCGCAAGTTTGTTTCTATGCCAAGTGCATTAATAGCCTTCCGTGAGTTGTTCCTGTCGCTTGGAGACCAGAATCAGCTGCCGGCGCTCTTTCATTGTACAACCGGAAAGGATCGAACCGGGTTGGCTGCAGCAGTCCTGTTGACCCTGCTCGAAGTACCTGTGGATACGGTTATGAAAGATTACCTGCGCAGCAACGACTACATACTCCCCATGTACAAAACTGTGATCGATGATTTTGTTGCAGCCGGCGGACAGGCTTCCATTCCCCAGTCCATCTATGGGGTGAAAGAAGAGTACCTCAATGCCGCATTTGACGAACTGACGACAAAATATGTTACCATCGAAAGGTACTTTTCTGAAGGTTTAGGAATAAATACTGCCCAGCAGCAAGCCATTAAGGATCTTTACCTTACAAAGAAATAGATCAGTCTATTCTGGCTGGTACCAAAAACAAAACATTATGAATAAGATTTCAAAGATCATTCTTTGCTTGATCAGCTTAGCGCTTCTGGCCTGTCCATATTCAGCTGACATTTTTGCCGGAACTCAATATTACCGGCTTTCATACCGCGACGACCCGGCCACCACCATGGTTGTGGGCTGGTGTGAAAAAGACACCTCCACAAATGCTCTGGTTTATTATGGGACCTCCGATTACGGTACCAACTACCTTTCGTACCCGCTATCTCATGGGATCGACCGCGCAGTGGACAACAAATATGGATTAAACCATAGGTTTGCCAGATTATCCCAGCTCCTTCCAAACACTGTTTACTACTTTGTTGTACGCGACGATCAGGGAATAAGCGAACGGATGTGTTTCAAAACATTACCTGATAATGCTGATTCTCCAGTCAGCTTTATTGCCGGAGGCGACAGCAGGACAGCCAGACCGGGTGAATTTGCGGATTCGCTCAGGTGCCGGCCGTGGAGACAGGAGGCCAACTGTTTGATTTCAAAAATCAGCCCCGACTTTATTACATTCAGTGGGGATTATGTTGTAGTGGGAACCTGGTTGAACTGTTGGAAGGACTGGTTTTCCGACTGGCAGCTTACGATAACACCTGAAGGACGGCTTTTTCCACTTGTACCCACATTAGGGAATCATGAACTCAACACGGATTTGTTCAACATGTTTGATATGCCCGATGCTGCTTCATACTATTCGCTGGCCATCGCCGGTAATTTACTCAGGATTTACACTCTGAATACTGAAATCAAATGCGACAGCACGCAGCGAACCTGGCTCGCCAATGACCTGCAGTTGCACACAGGCACTTTCAACGAACCTTATTGGAAATTCGCTCAATACCACTATCCATTGGTTCCTCACGCCAAATATGTTCCCAATACTGCAATGATCGACTGCTGGGCATCACTTTTTGAAACTTATAAGGTAAACTTGATTGCCGAATCACATTCCCATATCATCAAGGTAACCTGGCCCATTGTAACATCCTCTGCTGCCGGAAGTGATCATGGTTTTATCCGTGACGACATCAGAGGGATTGTTTATATGGGAGAAGGCAGCTGGGGTGCGCCGCTGAGGAATTTGTTCACCCATTTTTCACCCGATGCTGCATTTAACTGGACACGCAACCAGGAAAGGATGCCCGGATTTCAACTGGTGTACGTGACAAAGGAGAAAATTGAAGTACGCGTTATTAAATTCGAAAATGCCAGCAATGTCGGTCAGGTTGGAATCGATGACCCGCCCGGCACCTTACCCACCGATATTGTTTTATGGGAACCCAGCAATGGAAGCGTGGTCACAATAAACCATCCCAAGCCAGTGTCCAGCAATGAAGTGTCGATCGGAAGTTTTGCTACAGTTTATCCGAACCCTGCAAGCGAAGAGATTCGCATTGATTTTCAAGGGAAGAGCACCACGGTAAAAGTGGCATTTTACAATGCATACGGTGGCCTCATTAAATCACTGTCGGCAAATACCAATAATCCTTTTAAAATGGATGTTTCCTCCTTTAAACCAGGTGTTTACTATGTCTATATTACCTCCGATAATTTAACAGATTGTCGTAAATTATTAATTGCAAGGTAATTATACAGCTGTCTGGTGGTTTGCAAAGTTGGCAAATCACTTCAATGAAATGGTTGAATTTGCTCCCCAAATTATGGGTGAAGCAGATCCGGAGGTATTCCAGAGACATTCGCGAACTGTCATTGTTTTTGAGTCCCCATCGATCACAATGGTTTGAAACGATAGTTTTGTTTCGTCCCCTGTCAGGTCTTCTGCCTCTATCCCTGAAATCGTTCCTTTAACAGGGGAATCAACCCGAAAAACATTCAGGCTAATATCGTTGTCCGGGCCTTTGTATATGTAAAATTCGTTCCTGTTATCGTTGCCATGGAAGTATGCCTTGATATTCTGATGGGCTTTGAGGAAGGCTACCATGCTTCTCTGTTCCAGGATCGATTCCACTTTAATGGTATCAGCATCCTTAAATCTTTCTTCAACTACATTTTCAAATTTATTGGTTGAATTAATATCATGTATTCCATTAGGATTGGTAAAATGTTTTGCCTCACAATCCGGCTGATCATGTGTGAAAATAATTACCGGTGTAAATGCGGACACATTTTTCAAATCCTTCTCCATCCATACTCTCTGCGCGGAATCCGGCCAGATGTTCACAAACATTAAATGAACTCCCGCTATATCTTTTGAATAGTTGATCTTGCCGGTAGCATAGTTGTAGGTGCTGTTGGTTTTGGGCGTCGAGGGAGAGAGCATCATGTTGTACATATTAACCATTGCCGCGGCATCAGTCAGTGGAAAGAGAAGTTTTGGATATCCGATGGCATTAGAAACATC